>JADFPE010000272.1 GCA_022562495.1 Acidobacteriota bacterium | reverse complement strand
CGCACCAGCACCTCTCCGAACACATCGCGGAAATCTGTCGTGACCGCGAGGTCCCGGCCCTCGAACCGGTCGTCGCGGTCGAGACCGGGCCACTCGCCGTAGACACGCCCGCCGCGCACGCCGCCACCCATTACCAGCATCGCGTTGCCGTGGCCGTGGTCGGTGCCGCGGTTGCCGTTCTCGGCGACCGCCCGACCGAACTCCGACATCGTGAGCACCAGCACGTCCGCCATCCGGTCACCGAGGTCGGTCGCCAGCGCGGCCAGGCCCCGCGCCAGGTCGTCGAGCCGGCCGGCGAGGAGCCCGGTGGTGCCGCCCTCGTTGACGTGATGATCCCAGTTTCCAGATTCCGTGAAGGCGACCTCGAGCCCGACGTCTGCCTTGATCAGCTGGGCGATCTGCTTCAACGCGTCGCCAAAGGGGGAGCGCGGGTACTCGGCGTCGTGGTCGGGAGCGTATCGTTCCGGGCGGGTCGCCTCGAGCAGCTCGATCGCGTCGAATGCGTCCCGGCCGGTTCCGCCAAGGACCAGGTCGGCGGCCGCCGCGTACTCGGCCTCGAAGGCGTCGCGCAGCTCGCTCGCGGCACCGGCCCGTAGCCCGAACCGAGAGATGTCACGCATCGCCACGACCGGCGCCACACCCTGCAGCACCCGTGGCAGCTGTCCGGTCAACGCCACCGCCCGAAATGTCGTGGCCTGGTCGTCATCGCGGCCCTGGAGATAGCGGTTGAGCCAGCCGTCCTTCGTGCCCTTGCGACCAGGTGTGCCACTTTCCATGTAGTCCTGAGCGTCGAAGTGCGAGCGGGTGCTGTCGTGTGAGCCGCAGGCGTGCACCACGGCCAGCTCGCGACGGGCGAAGAACGGCTCGAGTGGGGCCATCCGGGGGTGCAACCCGAAGAAGCCATCCAGATCGACGGCGGCGTCACTTCCCTTCCCCGGACGGTCGATGGCGATCGTCGGGCGGGCGCGGTAGTAGTCCCGCTCGCCATACGGGATCACCATGTTGAGCCCGTCGACTGCGCCGCGCTGGAACACGGCGATCAGGATCTTGCGGCGTCCGCCCGCTGCCTGGACGGTCCGGGTCAGGAAGCTGGGCGCGACACCGAGACTCAGCAGGGCGAGACCGCCATGCCTGAGGAACACCCGTCGTGACCTCATCTGACACCCACCGTCGCCGTGTCGCGTTGGCACGATCATCGCCGTTGAAACTCCGGTGCACCCAGCATCAGGGCGATCCGCTGCTCCGGCGTCGCCGCACGACGCAATGGGTCCCGGGTGCTCTCCGACACGTCGCCCTGCAGCACCACGTCCAGCACATAGTCGTCGAGGCCGACGGTTCCGGCCCTCCGATGCGGATTGACCCGAATGCCCCGGAGATCGCCGCCGACGAGCGCGACCGCCAGGTTCATGCGCGCCAGCAGCGCGCCGGTGTTGACCCACGCCGCCGCCTCGTCGGCATAGCCGGTCGGTGGCTGACACGCGTACGGCGGCATCCCGAGCTCCCTCAGCGCGCGCGCCAGCGCCCGGCCGCTCCGGACATTCGCGCCGACCGCCCGCGCCGCGCTCGCCACGTATTCCAGCGGCGTCTTCACCTTGGCTCGATATGCCGCCGGTGCGAAGAACTCTTCAGAGCCGATGATCGTTCTCACCACCTCGCGGAGGTCACCGTCGGTTGCAAGGAACGTCGCCGCGGCGCGGTCGACCAGCGTCGCGGGTGGCGTGTCGGCCACGAATCGGCGGGCGAGCTTCTCGCTGATGAACCTGGCAGTGGACGGATGGCTGGCCAGCAGGTCGAGCACGCGGTCGCCGTCACCCTTGCCGCCACCGCCTTCGAGCGTCTGACCCAGCACCACCTTGGGACCGTCGTCGTGCAGCCGCGGCTCGAAGCGGAAGCCACCGCCCCGCTGCATCGGTTCGAGCGTCCAGCCGGTGAACGCCCGGGCGACCTCGACCACGTCTTCCTGTGTGTACCCGCCGTCGACCCCCAAGGTGTGGAGCTCCATCAGCTCTCGAGCGTAGTTCTCGTTCAGGCCGGCACGCCGGCCTGGCTGGACGGACGGCCTCGGGTCGCGCCGCGCGGTGGCTCGCGGCTCGAACACGCCGAACCGCCGCCCGATGCGCCGCGGCGGCATCTGGTCTCTGTCACGCCGAGCGCTCGTTGTCGCCCGTGCGTCCGGGTCGCTGCTCAGCCAGTTGTCCAGGTAGATCAACATCGCCGGACTCTCGGCCACCGCACCCAGCAGATCGCGAAACCGCCCGAACACCCGAGGTCTGATGACATCCCGCTCGTATTCGATCAGATATGGCCTGATGAGCTGACCCTTTCCGGCGAAGACATTGAAATGGTTGAACCAGAAGTCGACAAGCACCTCCTGCAGCTGACGCTCGCTGTGAATTGCGCGGATCAGTTTCTGCTCGACCAGCTGGTCGACCAGGACCCGCTCTCGACGGATTGCCTGGGTCAGCGGGTCGGTCGGTCGGTCCCGCCGGCCCGTCGCTCGACCCGGATTCCCGTTCGCGCCACCCCCGGGAGGCGGCGTGGGCGGCTGGTCGCCGCGTGCCGCCTGTTCGCGTCGTCGCTGGCGTCGCGCCTGCTGAGCCGGCAGGTGATACGTCTCGATGATGTCCGCGGTGGTCATCTCGAGCGCGTCCAACCTCAGACGCCCGAGGCGTGCGACAACGCCGCTGTCGTCGATATGGTCCGGAAACAGCTGGGTCTCGATGTAGGTCTCGAGACCGGTCTCGCGCACCCGCGTGACATCGCCCGGCCGCGGGCCGTAGCCAAGTCGGTTCAACACGTGCACGATGGTGCGATCGTCGGTTGGCGCCGGACCGTGCGGCAGCGGCTGTCGGCCGGCGACCGGCCGCACACCCAGCAGGGCCACCGCCGTCACGGCGGCGGCCGCTATCGCCAGCTTCGTGAAGATTCGGGCGCCCCTCATGTGTCGCTCCATGTCACGCGCCTCGGAGGGCACGGGGTCTGACTCGCTCCGGCTGGACCGGGCTCCACGCACCGAGTTTACCCCGCGGCGCCCAGGCTCTTGTTCTGACCGCGTGGTTCGTGCGGTTATTCCCGGTCGGGGCATCCCGCCACGGGACACTAGCGTCCAGCCGGGCGTGTGAGACCGAGAGCGTCGAGGACGGCCGTTGTTGCGGGACGATTTTCTGGATGGATGAGGCGCGCTCCAATCGCGGCCAAGCGGTCGCCTCTCGACACCGCGCGACGCGGGAAGCTCAGTCGGGCGTCTCCGCGGCGCGCAACTGACCCTCGATGAACCTGTGCAGCACGCTGGCAATCAACGTCTGGTAGGGAATGCCTTCAGACAGAGCCCGTTTCCTCAGGGCATCCAGGTCCCGGCTGGAGATTCTCACGTTGACGCGCTGGTCCTTCCGGAACGTGGCCGCAGCGTAACCCCGGTGTCTCTTCATCAACGCGACCTTGTTCCGCGGGGATCTCAACTCATCTCGTTCGAACGCCGTGACGATTTCCCGTTCCCCTTTTGTCAGTCGGGCCATCATGAGTCTCCGAGATACTTTCTGGTTGCCGCTCGACTTGGGATGATCGTCTTCAGGAACACTTTAGCCTCGGATTCGACGAACGGAACCAGATAGGCGTAGTCGACAACGATGACCACCGAGATCTTCTGCCCCGGATACCGCGCCTGATTCGGATGGTCGAGGATGTCGACCTCGTCGCCGTTCCCGATGTGAAAGACGACCTCTTCAAAGGAAATCCCTCGCTCCCGCTTCAACCGCGCGTTCTTGGCGGGATCCCAATCGAAGTGCTTCACTTTCACAGACTATCCGAATGGATGCCTAATGTCATCATGCAGCCTGCCGACGGCACTGTCAAGTTGCGGAGGAGCCCGCGTTTCTCCCTCCCGGTGCTGAGCGCCCGCGCTCGCTCAGCAGGCGCACGTCACCTCATCCCAGATGCCCAGGGAGCGCGTTCTCAGCAGACGGTAGTGAACAGCGCGGAGCAGATGTCGGCCGACGGAGATCTTCGACATCTCGGAAACTCAGGCCGACACGGTCGTAGAGCCAGACGGTGTGACTGATGATTTCAGGGGGAAATCGGTATCCGCGATAGCTGGGCGGCTGGTTCGTCATCGGCCTGCTCTGCCACCTGCGGCCTCAACTTGACAATGCCCTGCCAGGTACTCCGCCGACCGAATGGCTGGCGAGCACCCAGACCCGCGTGACACCAGCACTAGCGCTCTGCGGGTTACATCAGTATGTGCGTGTGTGACATATTGATGTATGCGGACGACGATTCATCTTCCCGATGACCTCCTGGTCAGCGCAAAGAGGGCGGCCGCCGACTCGAACCGGACCCTCACGGCGGTGATCGAAGAGGCGCTACGGGCCGCGCTCTCCAAACGACGTCACAGACCCCGGGTGCAGGTCGATCTTCCGACGTTCGGAGAGGGCGGGCCTCAGCCGGGCGTCGACCTGGACGACAGCGCGGCGCTCCTCGACCTCCTGGAAGGTCGCGATGCTGCTGACTGATGTCAACGTACTCATCTATGCGCATCGCGGTGACGCGACCAACCATGCCCGCTACAAGGCATGGGTGGACGAGATGCTGACCGGCGAAGCGGCGTTCGGGGTATCCGAGCTCGTGCTGAGCGGCTTCGTGCGGGTCGCGACGCATCCACGGGTGTTCAAGCAGCCGACGCCGCTCGACATCGCGCTCGACTTTGCCGACAGGCTTCGGAGTCACGAAAACGCGGTCGCGGTCGCGCCAGGTGAGCGTCATTGGAGTATCTTCACACGCTTGTGCCGCGACGCCGGCGCGAGGGGCAACCTCATCTCTGATGCGTATCTCGCCGCGCTGGCCATCGAATCCGGGAGTGAGTGGATCACGACCGACCGCGACTTTGCGCGTTTCAGCGGGCTGAGGTGGAAGCATCCGCTGACATGAGGTCTGCGATGCCCCGCGCCCTATGCTGAAATCCGTATCGTTCATTTCAACGTCACGCATCGATGATGCCCACCGACGCGCACCATACCGCGATAGCCACAACCGTACGGTGGACGTAACAGTGACCCGGAACTTCCGGCGCATTGCCAGTCTCGGTGCGACACGGGACTTTCACCACGGACCACGCCGGCCAGCCCGTCGTGGCGGTCGCCATCCGGGAGCTGATTCGACGGATGCACGCAGCCAACCCGCTCTGGAGTGCCCCACGCCTCCACGGCGAGTTGCTGAAGCTCGGCCTCAACGTCTCACAGTCGACGGTGGCAAAGTATCTCGGGCGGCGCGACGGACCCTCGTCTCAGACCTGGCGCACCTTCCTCGCCAATCACGTCGCCCAGCTCGCCTCGGTCGACTTTTTCACGGTCCTCACCGCCAGGTTTCGCGTGTTGTTTATCTTCGTGGTGTTGTCCCACGACCGATGCCGCATCGTACACCTGAACGTCACCGCGCATCCGACGCCGGCGTGGACCGCCCAACAGCTCCGCGAGGCGTGGCCGTGGGACACCGCGCCGCGATTCGTCATCCGCGACCGCGATGGGATCTACGGACCGGAACTGCACAATGTCACGCAAGCCATGGATGTGGAAGGAGTCCGCACGGCGCCGCGGTCTCCGTGGTAGAATCCGTTCGTCGAACGGGTGATCGGCTCCCTGCGACGCGAGTGTCTCGACCACATCATCATCTGGAACGAGCGGTCGCTACGGCGTGCCCTCAAGCAGTACCTGGTCTACTATCACGCGTGGCGAACGCACCTCTCGCTGGACCAAGATGCGCCCGCTCAGCGGGCCGTGCAACCACCGACCTGCGGCACGATCGTCCAAGTTCCGCACCTCGGCGGTGTGCACGATCACTACCAACAGCGCGCCGCCTGATCGTCGCTCTCGGCGCTGCTAAAGGCGTGCCCTAGGCGACGTCGTCCGGCCATCCGTTCTCCACACGAGTTCGCCGTCGTCTGAGGGCCACAGCGCGTGCGGCGCGTGCGACAAACTGCACGCCGGCGACGCTGATCGCACGCGGACGGACCACGCCGATCTAGTTTCTGGTAGGGACAGGTGAAAGTCCACGATCTAGTGAGACCTGTGGATACGTGATACCGTGTAAATGTGAAGAACATCACGGTCTCGCTGCC
>JADFPE010000271.1 GCA_022562495.1 Acidobacteriota bacterium | reverse complement strand
GGGGCGTTGCGTGACGGTAGTGCCGCCGGGGGCGAAGCGCCGGGCGCAGCGGACTGGTATCCGGGGCTGGAGTCGGGCCTGCGGACAATGGCGTTCGTCGAGGCGGTGCTGGAAAGCGCGAAGTCACAGGAGAAGTGGACGGCGTTTCCAGCGACAGGGCTTGTGACCCAGCCATTCTGACAGGCATGAAAAGCTCTATGACGTCAGCGTGAGAAACGCATGATCCTTTTGCCCTTGATGATCCTACAGCCGGAAGCCGCCTTGTCCTTTGGGGAGGCAAGGCGACTTCCACCTCCTGTCGCTGGCGAACGTCTTTTGAAAGGCGTGGATCATGGGCGCATCGAGGCCTTCGTCGCACCCGCCGGAGGAATAAATGCGCCCGGCGTCATCGACGCCAATCTGGTGGAGCGTCCGTCTGCGACAGTGCAAGGCTGCACGAGGAGACGATGGACCGTCCGCTTCCGCGCCGATCCCAATGACGCGCTGGATCGTGCGATGCCCAAAGATCACTATCAGACGACGGAGATCGCGCGAGCAAAGCCGTCCAGATGCCCGACCGCCGATTATGTCCATTTGAACCCCGGCGTCGAAACATCGCAGGGTTTCGCTGTTCTCGAACAACTGGATCGCCTTCGCTTCGGCAAGGCAAAATTCGTGATCCAATGCACCGATCAAACCAATTCGGAATTGTGCAATAGGGGCGCGAAAATCCCTTACGAATTGGCGCATCTCAAGCCATGGAACATATCGGCTAGTCCGAACGGCTTTGTCTTATGGCTCGGAACGCCGGGTCGAACCGTAACGGAGGTACGCTTCGACGCGCGCGAACCCAACCATGTCTCGATAAGCCGCAACATTCCGGCACCATTTTAAGCATATTCAACGCCTTATCTGGCGAATAGCTGCTACCCTCGCCACCCTCGTACGATGCCGACCGCGCCTGCCAAAACCGCCGCGTCCTCGGCAAAACCCGTCTTCGTCTGGCCATAGCGTCCCAGCGCCGCCATGCGCCCGCGCCAGCCGGGATAGGAGGCGACCACCGCCGTCACGCCGCCGATGGCAGCGCCCAAGACGAGCAGCTCATCGTGAGCCCGTTCGAGCAGGTGCCGGGTTCCTGGTCGCCCGATGGTCAGACCCTCGCGTTCACGGAGTATCATCCTGACACCGGGGCCGACATCTGGGTGCTGTCGTTCAGCGGGGACCCGACGCCTCGACCGGCGGTGCGGACGCCGTTCAACGAGTACGGACCGATGTTCTCTCTCGACGGAGCCTGGATTGCCTATACCTCGGACGAGTCAGGTCAGAACGAGGTGTATGTCGTCTCGGCCGAGGGAACCGGTAGAAAGTGGCAAGTATCGACCGATGGAGGAGCCGAACCGATCTGGCATCGGGATGGGAGCACACTCTTCTACCGGAACGGTGCGCGCGTGATGTGTGCTCCGGTGACTGTAGCCCAGAGCTTCATGGCAGAGACCCCTCGGGCACGATTCGAGGGTCCGTTCGAGGGTGGACTCCCCACAGGTCTTCCCAACTACGACGTGGCGTCCGATGGACGCGTGCTTGCCGTCATGAGCGCAGCCGCTCTCCCGTCCCCATCCGAACTCGTCGTAACACTCGGCTGGTTTCACCAGGTACAAGAAGGAGGAGCATGATGCCCGTCTACATGGTTGAACGCGATTTACCCGGAATTACGATGGAGCAGCTCGCCGCGGCGCAGAAGGCTGCAATCGACACCGGGAAGCAGTTTACGGCCGCCGGGAAGAACGTCCGGTATATTCGCAGCACCTACATCCCCGGCGAGTCTCGCTGTCTGTGTCTGTTCGAGGCACCGAACTCCGAGCTGGTGAAAGAGGTCAATGAAGCAGCGAAGATCCCATTCACGCGCATCGTCGAGGCCGCCGACCTGACACCCAAGACTGACTAGCGAGGGTGATCCGCACACGTCAGCGTAGGACCAGCAAGACCCGAACGCACTAGCCTGCGCCGCGTGCACCTGCCGCAACCGCGTCAGGTGCGGGACGACTCCTAGGAGGCGTTGGGCCACCATCAGTTGACCCCGGTGGTGCATGTGTTGCTCTGTGACAGACAGCAGCCTCTCAAAACGGCTCTTGTGACGGGCGTTGCACCGGGTGGCATCGCGGAGGGCTCGGCCAGACATTCCTCCGCACCCTTGCCAAGCATTCGGCCCATAGGTTGAGGACATCGAGGGACCAGGATGCCCTACGACCTGCTCTGGGAGATGCGGTCCGCGGTGCGAAGCCTCGGCAAGAGTCGCGGGTTCACCGTCATTGCAATCCTGACCGTCGCGCTGGGTGTCGGCGCCAACACCGCGGTCTTCAGCGTGGTCAACGCCGTCCTGTTCCAGCCCTTGCCCTACGAACAACCGGACCGGCTGGTCGCGGTCTGGGAGTCGAAGACCGACAACCCGGGACGGAAGTCTCGTCCCACCGCGGCCAACTACGCCGACTGGGCGGACCAGAACGGCGTCTTCGATGCGATGGCGCTCTTCGGCGCGGCCGGTCTGAACTGGACGGGCAACGGCGAACCCGAACAGTTGCTCGGGAGCCGGGTCAGCGAGAGCTACTTCCGCGTGTTGGGTGTCATCCCGCTCCTGGGACGGGCGTTTCGCACAGGTGACGACCGGCGCGGCGCCGACCCCGTGGTCATCCTGGGTCACGGGTTGTGGCAGCGTCGGTTCGGCGGACGGCCGGAGGTCATCGGCGACACGATGCGGCTCGACGACCGGCTCGTCACCATCGTCGGCGTGATGCCGCCCGGCCTCTACCCCACGTGGCCCGCCACACAAGGTTCTTTCGCCTTCCTGCCACGCTATCAGCAGCTCTGGGTGCCGTTGGCGCTGCCGGCCGAGCAGCGCGAGGACCGGGTGAGCCATGTCTATGGCGTCATCGGCCGGCTCCGGGACGGCGTGTCGCTCTCTGTCGCGCAGACCGAGATGGACGCACTCGTCGGCCGCCTGGCGGTGCAATACCCGGCGGCGAATCGCGATGAGGCGGTCATCGTGAACCCGCTGACCGACGAGGTGGTCGGCCAGGTGCGCGTGGCGTTGCTGATCGTGCTGGGTGCGGTGGGTCTCGTCCTCCTGGTGGCCTGCGCCAATGTGGCCAGCCTGGCGATGGCACGGAGTGTCGCGCGACGGAAGGAGATCGCGATCCGGGTCGCGCTCGGCGCCTCGCGCTGGCGGATCACACGGCCCCTCCTGCTCGAAGGCGTCATGCTGGCAACGGCGGGCGGGCTGACCGGGGCGCTGCTCGCGGTCTGGGGTATCGACCTGCTCTCGCAGGTGCTGCCCGCCGATGTCCCCCGGCGGGCCGAGATCCACGTGGACGGCGCGGTGCTGGGCTTCGCGGCCGTGGTCGCCGGGCTCGCCGGCACCCTGTTCAGTCTCGCGCCCGCCCTCCACACGGCGAGTGGTCACACGGGCGCGGCGCTGGCTGATGGTGGTCGCAGCGGCGGCGGGTCGGGCGGCCTCAGCGCGCGTGGGTGGCTGGTCACCGCGCAGGTGACGTTGGCGGTGGTGCTCATGGTCAACTCCGGGCTGCTGGTCAGGAGCTTCTGGAACCTGCAGCGGGTCGATGCCGGCTTCAACCCACACGGCGTCCTGACGTTGGAGCTCTTGTTACCCGCGTCGCGGTATCCCGGACCCGGCGAGATCATTGGCTTCAAGACGCAGCTGCTCGAGGCCATCGCCGTGCTGCCCGGGGTGCGGTCGGTTGCGACCGCCTACAACCATCCGCTCGAGGCAACCTGGAGTGATGTCTTTCTGATTGCCGGGCGCCCCGAACCGGAGCCCGGCAACCGGCCCGGCGCGTGGATGCGCCCGGTCGGTCACGGGTACTTCCAGACGACGGGCATCACCCTGCTGCGGGGGCGTGGGTTCACCCCGGCGGACGATCTGGACCATCCCGGTGTGGTGGTCGTCAACGACGCGTTCGCCCGCACGTACTTCCCCGATCAGGACCCGATCGGACGGCGGCTGGCGTTGTCGCAAAACCTACCCTGGCCGACACCGGTCGATCACGAGATCATCGGCGTGGCGCGGGACGTGCGGTTCCTCGGTCTCGAGGCCGAGCCCCAACCGGCCTACTACCGGTCGTCTGCCCAGTTCCCGATCGGACAGATGACGCTGCTCGTGCGTGTCGACGGTGACGTGACGGCGCTGGCTGCGCCGGCCCGCAACGCCGTGTGGGCCCTCGACCCCGATCTGCCGGTCGCCAGCACCAGCACCATGGCGCAGCACGTCGACAACGCCATCGCGCAACCGCGGTTCACCATGCTGCTGCTCGGGCTGTTCGGCGGACTGGCGCTGGGACTGGCCGCCCTCGGGGTGTATGGGGTGCTGGCCTACTACGTGGCGCAACGATCGCACGAAATCGGGGTGCGTGTCGCGATCGGGGCACAGGTCCAGGATGTGGTCAGCCTGGTGGTCATTCGCGGGGCGCGGCTGACGCTGCTCGGGCTGGTCCTGGGGCTGGCGGCCGCGGCCGCGGCGTCGCGGCTGATGACCAGCGTGTTGTTCGAGGTGAGCCCGCTCGACGCCCCCACCTTCGTCGCGGTCGCGCTGGGTCTGAGCGCCATCACGTTGGCGGCCAGCTATGTCCCGGCCCGCCGCGCGGCGATGGTCGATCCGGTCGCCGCCCTGCGACGGGGATGACACCTGGCATATGTCGCCTCGGTATAATTGGCCGTTCTTCCCGGTCACCATGTCCCTGAGCCCCGGCACTCGGTTGGGTCCGTATGAGATCGAGTCGCCCCTTGGCGCCGGGGGCATGGGTGAGGTCTACAAGGCTCGCGACACCCGTCTGAACCGCACCGTCGCCATCAAGGTGCTGCCCGACCATTTTGCGACCGATCCCAACCTGAAGCAGCGGTTCGAGCGCGAGGCCCGCACGGTCGCCGCCTTGAACCACCCGCACATCTGTACGCTCTACGACATCGGGAGCCAGGACGGCGTGGACTTCCTGGTCATGGAGCACCTGGAGGGGGAGACACTCAGGGATCGGCTGGCGCGGGGACCGCTCAGGGTCGCAGAAGCCATGCCTCTTGCGCTCACGCTGGTTACCACGCTCGAGGTGCTCCACGCGTAAGACGTGGTGCATCGGGACCTCAAGCCCGCGAACCTGTTCTTGACGGCGCACGGGCTCAAGCTCCTCGACTTTGGGCTCGCCAGAGCTGTGCAGCGTGAGCTCGGCGAGACGAACCTGGCTCTGACCAGGCCCGGTGCGTTGGTCGGGACGCCCCAATACATGGCACCGGAAGCTCTTCAAGGGCAGGCGGTCGACCTACGCGCTGACATTTTTGCCGTAGGGGTCGTGCTGTACGAGATGCTTGCGGGCAGGCCCGCGTTCAGTGGGGAGTCCCTGATTGACGTGGCCCACGCGGTCATCCACACCGCGCCGCCCATCCTCACCGGTTCGCCGGCGGTGGTCGCCGTCGACCGCGTCATCAACCGCGCCCTCGCCAAACGCCCAGCAGAGCGGTATCAGACTGCCAGATTGCTGGCGGATGACTTGCGACGGGTCGATTCAGTTCCGGTAGAGGGGGAAGACACCGCACGCGCCCTTACCCGTCTCATAGTCCTCCCGTTCCGGGTGCTGCGGGCAGACCCTGATACCGAGTTTCTGGCCATCAGCCTTCCCGACGCGATTACGACCTCGCTGTCGGGCCTGCAGTCACTCGTCGTGCGGTCGAGTCTCGCCGCAGGACACGATGTCGGCACGCACCCGGATCTGAAGGTGCTCGCTCAGCAGGCCGATGTGGATCTGGTCCTGGTCGGCACGATCGTTCGCGCAGCCGATCAGTTTCGGGTGCGGACACAGCTGCTCGAGGTGCCGTCAGGGACGGTGCTGTGGTCGCACAACGCCGACGTTGGGATGCGGAATCTCTTCCAACTGGAGGACGACCTGACACGACGCCTGGTCGAGTCGCTGTCGTTGCCGTTAACAGCGCGCGACGATCAGCTGCTCCGACGAGACGTACCGCAGAGCGCGACCGCCTACGAGTTCTACCTCCGTGCCAACCAGCTCGGCAACCGCCAGGCGGAGTGGTCGGTGGCGAAAGATCTGTATGAACGCAGCGTCGAACAGGATCCCTCATACGCCCTGG
>JADFPE010000270.1 GCA_022562495.1 Acidobacteriota bacterium | reverse complement strand
GTGGCGATGAGCAGTGGGCTCGTGCCGTCGGCCGCGCTCACCTGGTTGATGTCGGCACCGCCTTCGATCAGGGTCAACGCGGCAACGGTATGGCCGTCACGCGCGGCGAGCAGCAGCGCCGTCAGCCCCCCGTGAGTGCCGACGAGGTCCGCGAACCCGAGCGGCTCCGGCTCCTCCTGCAGATCTGCTTCGATGGCCGCGGCCTCGGCCTCCGCGGCGGTGGCCCGGGCCTCGGGCGAGGGGGTGTCGGCGGTGGCGGGTGGTGCGTCGCGCTTCGGCTGGTCGGCGGCGGCCTCTGGCTCGCGCCCGTCGCGGGTTGCGGCCATCCGTTCCCGCCGGCGCCGGCTATCCGCCCGGTCCGCGTCGTTGCGCGCGGCGATGTCGACGACGCGGCCGCTCAAGTGTGGGTTGGCTCCACGCTCCAGCAGCACAGCAAGGGCCTTCGCGCGCGCGGCGGCCGCCGCAAACATCAGCGGGGTCTGTCCCCACACGGGCTCGCGGGCGTCGGCATCCGCACCGTGGTCGAGCAGCGCTCTGAGGGCGTCGGCGGCGCCGGCGGTGGCGGCAAAGTGCAACGGCGTGGCGCCGGGGGTGGTGACGGCGTTGGTATTGGCGCCGGCGTCGAGTAGCGCTGTCACCGCTCTGGTGTGTCCCCCTCGGCTAGCGATATGCAGCGGCGTGTGGTCGCCCAGCCGGGTTGTCGCCTCGAGGTCGGCGCCGGCGTCGACCAGCAGACGGACCATCTGGGTGTCGCCGTGGTGCGCGGCCCAGTGCAGCCCGGTCATTCCGTCCCCGTGCGCCGCCCGCACGTCGGCGCCTCCGGCCAGCAGGGCGCGCACGCCATCGAGGTCCTGACGCCTGGCGGCGTCGGCCACCGGCGCATCGACGGCCCCCCGGATCGGGGTCAGCGCGCAGACGCACAGTAGGGCGGCCACTCCCGCGATCCGGATCACTCGCATCGTTCGCTCCACGTCGTGTCGCGCCTCACCCGAGCGCTCGGCCGTGTGGCGCGCCGTCTACGCACGGTAGCAAGGGCCTTCAGGCCTGCCTCACGCCGACAGCGAGAAGGTACCGGTGCTGTCGCCAAAGCGCTCCATGTCGTCGATACCGAGCCGGTGGATCAAATCCAGCATGACGTTGGCCATCGGGGTGCCCGGTTCGGCGCGCAGGTGCAGGTTGCCGGCCAGTTGCCCGTTGGCCCCGCCAACCACGAACAGCGGACACCGTTTGTGGTTGTGGACGTTCGGGTCCCCCATCGGCGACCCGTAGATGATCATCGCCTTGTCCAGCAGGGTCGCGTCCCCTTCCTGGAGGCTCTCGAGCTTCTCGAGGAAGTAGGGCAGCAGCCCGACGTGATAGCGGTTGAGCTGGGCGAAGTCCTCGATGTTCTTCTCGCGCCCGCCGTGATGCGACGTGGGGTGGAACCCGCGGTCGATTCCGCTGTCGGGGTAGACCCGCCCGGTGGCGTCGCGTGACAGCTTGAACGAGAACACACGGGTCACGTCGCTCTCGAACGCCAGCGCCTGGAGGTCGAACATCAGCTTGACGTGCTCGTCGAACGAGTCCGGCACACCAGCCGGCGCGCCTGGCAGCTCCCGGGTGTCACCGCCACGATTGCGTGCCTCAACCCGCTGGATCCGCCGCTCGATCTCGCGGATGTCCCCCAGGTAGCGGTCCATCCGCCGCCGGTCGGTCTGGTCCAGCCCCCGCGTGAGCGATGCCACCTCGTCGGTGATGAAGTCGAGCACACTGCGTCGCTCCCGTCGGCGGGTCGCGCGCTCGTCGGGCGTGCCGCCGGCGCCGAACAACAGGTCGAAGGCCAGCCGGGGGTCCCTGATCATCGGGAGCGGCTCGGTGGGCGAGGCCCAGCTGATCGTGTCGGTGTAGACGCACGAGTAGCCGTAGGCGCACCCTCCGGCCTGATCCACATTTTCGATACACAGCTGCATCGACGGAATCGGCGTGTCCTGGCCGAACCGCTGTGCGTAGAGTTGGTCGATCGAGATTCCGGATCGGACGTCCGAGCTCTCGGTCTGCTTGGGGTGGGACTGGGTGAGGAACGTCGCGCTCGACCGGAAATGGTCGCCGCCGATCTCCGTCGGGATCACCGCCTCGGCGGGGCGCACGTCGGTGTCGCTGATGATCGTCAGCGCGTCACGGAACGGCTCGAGCGGGCGCAGTGCGCTTGGCGTGAGATCGAAGTCCCGCCCGACCTCCGCGGGTGACCAGAGGTGGGTGGACGCGCCGTACTCGGTGCTGCCGGCGGCGCCATGCACCATCTCGATACAGACGAGGCGGGTCGGATCGTCGAGCGACTGGGCGGACGCAACCTGGCTCCACGGTCGTCCGGCCGGCACGAACGCATCCAGGAACGGCAAGGCCACCGTCACACCCACGCCACGCAGGAACGTGCGACGGGGAAGGAACCTCCCGGTGATGAAGGTCATGGTCGTGGTCTCCTCGACAGGCTACTGACCGGCGACGCCGGGCTTCGGCATGTCGGCCACCCCGGCCTTCATCTGGAACGCCGGGCTGGTCACGATGCCCAGAATGAAGGCAGAGAGGCGGTTGTCGTTGGCAGCCGCCGCCCGGACGATGTCGCGCACGGCCGGCATGTCGTAGTACTCGAGCCGCCGTCCAAGGGCGTAGGCCATCAGGTTCTCGGTGAAGGTCCGGATGAACGGGATCGGGCGGTTGAGCAGCGCGGTCCGCAGATCGGCCACACTGCGGACCGGTGTGCCGTCGTAGAGCACACCTGCGGCGTCGATCGGCGCGCCGTTGTCCTTGATCCGCCAGGCCCCGGTGACGTCGTAATGTTCGAGTGCGAGACCGATCGGGTCCATCATGCGATGACACGAGCTGCAGGCCGGACTCGACCGATGCAACTCCATCCGCTCGCGTACCGACAGCAGCCGTCCATCCTCGGCGACCGCCGTCTCCTCGAGGTCCGGCACGTTCGGCGGCGGCGGCGGCGGCGGGCTGCCGAGCAACACCTCCATCACCCACTTCCCCCGGAGCACCGGCGACGTCCGGTCGGCGTGGGACGTCAGCGTCAGGACACTGGCGTGCCCGAGCAGACCGCGCCGGGGCTCGTCGGCCGGAAACGTGACACGCCGAAACCGGGTGCCGACGAGGCCGGGGATGCCGTAGTGCTTCGCCAGCCGCTCGTTGAGGAACGTGTAGTCGGCGGTCAGCAGCTCGAACAGGCTCCGATCCTCACGGATCAAGTGGTGAAAGAAGAGCTCCGTTTCGCGGCGCATCGACTGCTTGAGCTGCGCGTCGAAGTCCGGGTAGGTCCGCACGTCCGGATGCATCGTGTCGAGGTCTGGCAACCGAAGCCACTGGGCGGCGAAGCGCGTGGCCAGCGCCTCTGCCCTGGGGTCGGCCAGCATCCGCCGTACCTGGCTGTCGAGCACGATCGGGTCGGACAGCCGGTTGTCGGTCGCGAGGCGAACCAGCTCTCCGTCCGGTCCGGCCGCCCACAGGAAGAACGACAACCGCGACGCCAGGTCGAGGTCGCTGATCAGGAAACTGTCGGCGGCCCCGATATCGATCGGGGGCTCCTCGAAGCGGAACACGAAGTGGGGACTGGCGAGCAGCCCTTCGAGCGCCATCCGGACACCCGGCTCGAAGCCGCCGTCCTCGGCGCCAGCGTCATACAGCGCCATCAGGGCGTCGAGGTTGTCGTCGGTCAGCGGGCGCCGGTAGGCCGCGGTACCGAGTCGGGTGATGATCTCGCGTGCGCAGCCGCGCGCATCGTTTGCCAGAGGCATCGCCGGCCGGCAACTGAAGATCCGTGTCCGGCTGGGCGTCTCGGAGACGCCGGTCGGGTCGTAGGGCCCGCGTATCGCCAGATCACGCAGGTGCGGCACGCTGGTGAAGCCGTAGGCGTCGGCGACGCTCGTGCTCGCCAACGACCACTCGTGGGGTGAGATCAGGTCCTGGGCCGGTCCTTCGACCTGCCGGACGAAGACCGCCGACACCCGATGTGGTCCGGCGCTGACCTGGATCGGGTCGGCCCACAGATTCACACCGTCGGGGTCGGACACGTGCATCCAGCGGTCGATATCGAGCAACGCGGCCCGTTCACCATCCACCGAGATCTCGATCTGCTCGGGGCGTTCGGCGGTATGCAACGCGGCACGGCCGCTGCCGAAGAGTGCGCCGGTCGTCTCGTGATGGAACGAGACGCGGAACAGATACATGCCGTCGGCCGGGAAGGTGTGGATGAGTGACAGTCCGCCACGTGACCCGTACGGCGCACCGTCGACCTGTTCACGCTGGGAGACCCAGCGGGTGACCTTGTAGGTGGTCTCGGTTGGGCTGGATGTCGGGTCCCCAACCGCTAGCCGGCTGATAGCGCTGGCCGCGCGCAGATACCCGTTCAACAGCGTGGGGGAGAGCAGCTGGACGTCGGCGATGTTGTCGAAGTTGGCGCTCTTGGTGTCGAGCGGCAGATAGTCGCCGGCGTGCACGTCGAGCGCCAACAGATCGCGGATCGAGCGCTCGTATTCGGCGCGGTTGAGACGCTGGAAGCTTCGGCGACCCGGGTTCGGGGCGACGGCCGCCCGTGCGTCGAGTCGCGTCTCCAGAGCGGCGGCGAGACCGGTGAGGGCCGCCTCGGGCGGGCGACTGACGCCGGCCGGTGGCATCATGCCGGCCCGCAGCTTGCGGACCATCTTCTCGGCGAGCGCGGGCTGCTCGTCGGCCGCGGCAACCTCGAACCCCTCGAGCGACATGTTGCCGTACCGCGCCCGGTCGTTGTGACAGCGCTGACAGGTGCCCTCGACGACCGCCTGGGCCGCCTCGGTCGGGCTCGGCGCCTGCGCGTGTATCGCCGGGCCCTGGGCGGTGCCGACACACAGACCGACCACGATCGCGCCAAGCGCCAGTGGCGTCACCTTCAGCATCGTCGGCTTTTGGGACAGGACACACGTCTCCATGCGTCCAGTGAACTGTAGTGTAGCCGCTGTGGGCCGCATTTTCCACGGTGGGGGATGGCTGGCACCGGCCGGACCCAGCCTGAGGCCGGCCACCTTGGCGGCGGCTTCTACGGATTCGCCAGCACGTCGAAGTTGAACGGCGCACTGTACAGCCCGTAGAACGCAGCACCGTTGCCAAGGTCTTCAAGGCAACCCAGCGTGTCCGGGTCCGTCCGGCCCGACAAACCGCACCCTCTTAGGCGCGCGTACTGTCTCGGTTGCTTCGATGTCGAACACACTACCGATGATCGCGCGTGTTACGTGGACAAGGAGGTTGGCACGGACCATCGCCTGCAGCGGAGGGGCGGCGGCGCTGTAGGCAGAAACGCAGAGGAGGTCCAGGGACACCTGCCGGACCGGATCGGAGGAATTGAGCCGGCGGAGCAAAATGTCGCAGGTGTTGGCCGCCGACCCGATGAACACCTCCACTCTACCCAGAGCATCGCCGTCGAGATAGTCATGAAGTGTGATGCCCGATGTGCCAACGCTGGATCGATCATCTCACTGAGGCCTGCTCCCCGTGAGCATCCCGGAGACGCCACACCCCACGTCGTCCCGAACCTGCCACCCGAAGATATGCGTTCCGGTCATGCGTTCCGGATCTATCGTTCCCTCCATGTTCCACCAGGGATAACAGTTGATTGGACACCCCTCGGTCTGTGACACGTCGAACGACCCATCGGCAGCATTGAACGACCCCCCCAGCACGCCGGTGTCCACATCTTCGGATCCAGAGACGCCGCCCCAGGTGGCGATGGTGATCGTCGATCCGGTCAGGGTGACCTCCGCTCTGTAGAAACCCTGCAGGCCAAGGCCGGGATACCGTGGTGGTCCGGGGCAGCTGTCATCGTCATAGGTCACGGTGAGCCTCCACTCGCCCTCAATGGAGGTGAACGCCGAACCGGGCGCCGTCGGGCTCGCCGCACTGGGCGCTGTCGGGCTGCTGGCATTGGACCCACCACCGCATGCTCCGGCGAGGCTCGAGCAGACGACGACGAGCAGCGGTGCACGAAGGTCAACACGGTTCATGACGCATCTCCTTATCTGTCATCCTCCACTAGACGGGGCTGCGCCCCGAACCCCCGCGGGCGCTGCGCGGGGACCCCCAAGCCCCACTCCGGGCCCGCGAGGCGCGCACGTGTGCGC
>JADFPE010000269.1 GCA_022562495.1 Acidobacteriota bacterium | reverse complement strand
CCCTTGGGGTCATCGAGGAGGCCGCGATCCCCAACTCGCTCATCTGGATCGTCTCAGCGACCTACCGGGACCTCCACGACTACATGTGGCCAGCTATCCTCGCTCAGGTCCCGCGCGAGTGCGTCGCGGAACTCCGCGTAGCGCGCCGCTTAGACCTTCGGCATGCCCGCCGTAGCCCGCGTCAGCGCATCCAGGCTGAGGCCGATATCCCCCACGATCTCGCACTCCGTGCGGTAGTTGCGGTCCACCTCCGCGGGGCTCATGTCCACGTGGATGATGGCCTTGTCTTCGCCGCGGTTCCACGAGGACGGGTGGTACTCGACCATGTCGAAGCCGACGGCGACGACGCAGTCCGCGCGCTCGATGGCCGCGTCCGTGAAGTCGCGGCCGATCACCGGCGGCTGGCCAATCAGGCGGAACAGGTTGGCGGTCACGTAGGCGCCTTCAACCCGCTCGGGCGCCCGGCCTTCGTCGCTGACGTTGATCGTGGAGCCAAGCGTGGCGGCCAGCTCCGAGAACGAACGTGCCTCCGCGCGCCAGTCTTCGTAGTCCAGCTCCGACGTGTTCAGTCGTCGGCTGCGGTCGTCTTCGGTCCACACCGCCATGATGCGGTCGGGCTCGTGGAACGGCAGACCGCGTACGAGGACCGCATTGACGAACGTGAACACGGCGGCGTTGGCGCCAATTCCGAGCGCCAGCGCGGTCGCGGCCGCCAGCGTGAACCAGCGGTCTTTGACGAGCAGGCGGGCGGCAAAGCGGATGTCCTGCCAGATGTCCATCGGCACCTCGTCCTTGTTGGTGTGACGCACGAGCGCCGCGAGAAGTTCCGGGCGACGGTCGTCGTCGATACGTGCGGCTCTCCCCTGGACGTGCGCGTATAATCGGCCGCATGCGTGCCTTCACCTGTGTCGAGGTGATCCTGGTGGTGTGCGTGGCCGCCCACCTGGCAGCTCAAGCGCCGCAGGCTGGAGGGGGTGCCCCTCAGGCGGATCAGGACCGTAGCCAGCGGTTGTATCCGGCCCTCCAGCGTCCACCCGGCGATCCCGAGTTGATCGCTCGTGGTCAGGCGCTGTATGGCATCAACTGTCGCGCCTGTCACGGCCTCGATCTCCGAGGCGGCGATCTCGGAGGGCCGAACCTGCTCCGCTCACAACTGGTGCTGAGGGATCGGCAGGGCGAGGAGATGCTGCCGGTGATCCGCGACGGCCAATCAGGCGCCGACGGGTCCGGTATGCCGCCCCAGCCGCTGTCCGACGCCGACATTCGAGCGGTGGTCGAGTATATCCACGACGTGCTCAGCACTGCGTCCCGCCAGGGTGGACCGCCGGCAGGCGATGAGGTCGAGATCGATATTCTCGTGGGCGATGCGGCGGCCGGGCAGACCTATTTCGCCGCCAAGTGCGCCTCGTGCCATTCGCCGACGGGTGACCTGCAGGGTATCGGCGCACGAATCCCCGGCGCGCAGCAGCTCCAGAACACCTGGGTCAGGGGTGGCGCACGGAACGCTGACCGCCCTCCCATCACCGTGACGGTCACCCAGTCGTCGGGTGAGCGAGTGGTGGGCCAGCTCGAACGGCTCAACGACTTCCTGATCGTGCTCACCGAGGCCGATGGCCGGCATCGCTCGTTCAGCCGACACGGTGACACGCCGCTGGTGGAGGTGGATGACCCGATGGCCACCCACCGGGAGCTGTTGCCCCTCTACACCGACATGGACATTCACAACGTCACGGCCTATCTGGTCACTCTCCAATGACATCCAAGCTCCGGCTGAAGATACGAGGAGCGACTGACCTGGCATCGCGGCTGCGTGTGACCGGGCTGGTGCTGACCGCTGCGTTGGTCGTGCTACCGGTTGGGTCGCGTGCGCAGGAGCGGGGTGGCCTGGACCCGGCATCGCTCCTCGAGCCGCTGGGAGAGTCGTGGCCCACCTATTCGGGTGATTACAGCGGTCGTCGCTACAGTGGACTCACCCAGGTGACGACCGACAACGTGTCGCGCCTGACGCTGGCGTGGACCCGGCAGCTGGATACCGGGACACCGGCCCTCGAGGGCGCCAATGCGCCGACGTTTATCGGCGGCGAGGGGACCGGCGAGTTTCCCATCGGCACCCAGCGCATCAAGGGCTCCCTCCTGCAGGTTGACGACCTCCTCTACGTGACGGC
Source organism: Acidobacteriota bacterium (assembly GCA_022562495.1). Lineage (GTDB taxonomy): Bacteria > Acidobacteriota > Vicinamibacteria > Vicinamibacterales > UBA8438 > NP936. The sequence goes on along the minus strand of JADFPE010000269.1, from coordinate 3,972 downwards.
GCCAGACCATGTCTGGGCGCTCGACGTGCGCGACGGCGGCGAACGCTGGCATTACTTCTGGAAAACGCGGGGAGGACCCCACATCGGCAATCGCGGCGCGGCGCTGTGGCGCGACTCGCTGATCTTCGAGACGGTCGACAACTACCTCGTCTCGCTCGACGCGCGGACCGGTGAAGAGCGTTGGCACACCGAGATTGCCAGCTTCGAGGAGCAGTATTTCTCCACCATGGCGCCGATCGTCGTCGGCGACCATCTGCTGGTCGGGACCGGCAACGACCTCGACGCACCCGGCTTTCTCCAGTCGTTCGACCCGGCGACCGGCGCGCTGCGGTGGAAGTTCTATACCGTCCCGATGAGCCCGGACGATCCTGGGATCGACACATGGCCGACCCTCGACGCGGCTCGACACGGCGGCGGACAGGTCTGGGTACCGGGGGCGTATGACCCCGAGACCAACTACTACATCTTCGGCACCGGTAACCCGACACCCGGGTACACCGGCATCGCGCGCCTTGGCGACAATCTGTTCACCTGCACGCTCATCGCCGTCGATGTCGACACCGGCGAGATGGCGTGGTACTTCCAGACCTCACCGCACGACACGCACGACTGGGATTCGGCGCAGACGCCAATCTTGATCGATGGTGTCATCGACGGGGTGCCCCGGAAGCTCGTGTCGACGGCGGCGCGGAATGGCTATTTCTTCACGCTCGACCGGGTGACCGGCGAGCACATCGTGACGACCCGATACGGCGCGACGTCGAACTGGGCCAGCCACATTCGCGAGAACGGGTCTCCGAATCCGCACCCGGCGAAGGAAGCGATCATTCCGGGGGCGCTGGTGTCACCGGTCGAGGGTGGCGTGGCCAACTGGCAACCGCCGGCGTTCAACCCGGACACGGGGTTGTTCTACACGCAGGAGAACAACGGGTTCAACTTGCTGTATCTGACGGAGCTGGACCCGCGCGGGTCGATGGGACTCGGGGGCAAAGACCGTATCACGGTCGGCTCGGGTGGCAATGCGCTGTCGGCCATCGACTACCGTACCGGCGAGACCGTGTGGCGCCACGCCTGGCCGATCGGCGGCGGTGGCGGCGCCGGCGTATTGACCACGGCGGGCGGCCTGGTGTTCACGGGCGACGGCAGCGGCAACTTCGTGGCGTTCGATGCGGCCGACGGCGAGCTGCTCTGGCACACACGCATCGGGAACATCTCGAACGCGCCGCAGACCTATCTGATCGACGGGCGCCAGCATGTGCTGGTCGCCTCCGGCCAACGGCTGTTTGCGTTCGTGATGTATTAGAGAGACGCTCGAAGGAGACCGGAGGCAGGAGAAGCCGGAGGGCTTCGCCGCGTTCTGCAGCGTGCTGGCGTCTCGAGCGGCGACACGAGGGCGCGTGATGTACACGAGACGTGAGTTCGGCGCACTGACCGCGATGACCGTTGGCCGCCTCGCGCTGCCCAGGCCGCTGGCCGCGCAGATCGACTCGACGGTCGGCGGTGTGCAGATCGGGGTGCAGACCTATAGCTTCCGGGCCCTGCCCCGCTCGCCGGGTGGGGACCAGTCGGAGGCGATCATCGAGGCGATGACCCGCTGCGGGCTCGGCGACTGCGAGCTCTGGTCGCCGATGCTCGAGCCGGCCTCAGGGGTCGGTCGCGACGCGAGCCCCGATGCACGACAGCAGGCGCGCGACGCGCTTCGCCGGTGGCGGGTCGAGACGCCGCTCTCACATTTCGAGGCGATCCGTGACCGGTTCACGGCGGCCGGTCTCACTATCTACGGCTTCAACTACAGCTTCAACGACTCGTTCTCGGACGCCGAGATCGACCGCGGTTTCGAGATGGCGCGCGCGCTCGGCGCCGAGATCATCACCGCCTCGTCCACCCTCTCGGCGATGACGCGGGTCGTCCCCTTTGCTGCACGACACCAGATGGTGGTCGCCGTGCACAACCACTCGAACACGTCGGACCCGAACGAGTTCGCGAGACCGGAGAGCTTCGCGACGGCGACGGCGCTTTCGCCCTATGTCAAGGTCAACCTCGACATCGGGCACTTCACGGCCGCGAATTACGACCCGGTCGCGTATCTGCGCGAGCATCATGCGTCGATCTCGAACCTGCACCTGAAGGACCGCCGGCGTGACCAGGGTCCAAACGTGCCCTGGGGCACCGGGGACACGCCGATCCGCGAAGTGCTGCAGCTGCTCCAGCGCGAGCGATGGCCGATTCGCGCGCACCTCGAGTACGAGTACCGGGGCTCCGGGTCGCCCGTCGACGAAGTCATACGATGCTACGACTACGTGAAGCAGGCGCTGGTGTGAGCAACAGCCGTCGTCGCCAGCAGCGTCCGGTCGGCGCACCAGGCTGGCGGGCCGTAACAAGGGCCGCTCCGCTGGCTTCCTCTCCTGCTGGGAGAGGGCTGGGGTGAGGGTCAAGGCCGCGCTCCGAAGCTAGACACCACCGATGGATGCCGCACGCCTGTTCAGGTCGAGCTGTGTCGCGCTGATCGCGACGGCGATGTCGTTCGCCATCCGGGGCGACATCATGGGCGACTTCGAGACGGTGTTCAGTCTGACCGCCACCGAGGTCGGGTGGATCGCCGGCGCCGCGTTCTGGGGATTCGGCGTCTCGATCCTGTTCGGCGGACCGCTGTGCGACGTGCTGGGGATGCGCACGCTGGCGCGTCTGGCGGCGGTCGGCCACATCGGCGGGACGCTGCTGACGATCGCGGCGCCGAGCTTCGCGGTGCTCTTCGGCGCCACGTTGATCATCGGCATCGCCAACGGACTGGTCGAGGCGTTCGCCAACCCGCTGGTGGCGACGCTGTTTTCCAGGGACAAGACGACGAAGCTGGTCGCGCTCCACGCCTGGTTTCCGGGCGGCATCGTCATCGGCGGGCTCCTGGCGTATGGCTGCACCCAGATCGGGCTCGGCTGGCAGGCCAAGATGCTGCTGCTGCTCGTGCCGTCCGTCGTCTACACGGTCATGTTCTGGCGGGCGACCTTCCCACCAACGGAGAGCACCGCCGCGGGCGTGTCGTTTGGTGGGATGGTCGCCCAGGTGCGGCGTCCCTTGTTTCTCCTGATCTGGCTCTGCATGTGGCTGACCGCCGCGACCGAGCTGGGGCCCGGCCAGTGGGTCGCCAATATCTTCAACGAGGTGCTCGAGAGCGGCACCCAGGCCGGCATCATCCTCCTGGTGTGGGTGAACGGCATCATGTATTTGATGCGTCAGTTCCTGGGCCAGATCCCGCACAAGATGTCGCCGACACTGCTCGTCGCCTCCACCGCGCCGCTCGCCGCGGCCGGCCTGTATTTATTCGGCCAAACCACCACCGCGCCCATGTGGTTCCTGGCCGCCGCGTTGCTGGCCGTCGGTACCGCGTTCTGGTGGCCGACGATGCTGGGCATGACCTCGGAGCGGTTCCCGGCCGGCGGCGCGCTGCTGCTCGCCATCGTCGGCGCCTCCGGCAGCATCTCGACCGCGGTGGCCGGTCCGACCATGGGGTGGATCAACGACACCTATGGGGCAGAGGCCGTGCTGCCGACCTGGGCGATCCTGCCGGCGATCCTGTTCGGCGTGTTCGTCCTCATCTATCTGAGCGACCGGGCGGCGGGCGGGTATCGAGTCGAGCGGCTCACGCGTGCGAACTGACATGACAACGCGGTTGCTCGCGCTCGCTGCCGCCGTGGCCGCCGTATCCGCCGGGTACGTGCGGCAGGCGGTGTTCGACCGCCTGTCTCCCGACCTCTTCGATGTCATGCCCCGTCCGGGGACTGGCAGTCGTTTGCGTCCTGTAGCAGCGCGTGGTGAACGACCCGCTGCATTCGGCCGGCGCTGCGTCCGCCCTGCCTGCGTTGTGTCTCGGTCGACTACTGCCCGTATGCCCCCTCGTCTCGCCTTGCAGGGGCCCGGCGCGGCATCGATCTCGATGACCCTCGGTGCGACGCGCGACTTGCACCACGGACTGCC
>JADFPE010000268.1 GCA_022562495.1 Acidobacteriota bacterium | reverse complement strand
ACCTCCATCTGAGTCTGCTCGACAAGATGGGTGTGCCGGTCGAAACCCTGGGCCACAGCACCGAACGGCTGCCGCTCGACCCGCTCTCGAACGCCTAGTCGTCACAGGTCTCGGAGAAGTGCGAGGGCCGGTCCCCACGAGGCCGGCCCTTTCTTCTTGCGGTCGTTGCAGCCGAAGGCTACGGTGGCGTGTGCCTGCTGAACGATGATGGAAACTGGGCCATCCGGGGATCGGCACGCCCTCTTCTCGTCAACCTGACAGTGCCGGCGGACAACGTGCCGCACGTCGTGTTCCCTCCTCGAGAATCGCGCCGGGTGAACACCGGACTGGTCAACCCCGTCGCAGGTCAGCCCAGCACGCGATGCTGCGGCGGATACGACACGTCTCGCAGTCCTTCCGGGCGGACGGAGCGGTTGGCGAGCTCGTCCGGAAGCTGTCCGGGAGGGGATTCACCGTTCCTGGATCGTTCCAACTGGGCGGGTTTTGAGCGTTTTCAGCGTTTTCAGCGGTTCAGAATCCCCGTAAGTTGTTGACAGGAGCGATTTCGCAGGGTTCGAATCCCACCCTCTCCGCCATTAACTCGTTTATTATCAATAACTTATATAAATTTCAACGTGGGTGAAACGCGTCTCGTCGTGCCGGCCACAGAATCTTCCTTCAGCGTTCCGTCCAGGCCTTTCGTCCGCTCAGTCTGCGGCCGTCTCGTCACCGATCTGCAACGACGCCGCTCTTCGACGTGCTACCTGGCGCCGAGTCGCCGCAGCAGCGTGGCGATGGTCGGGTGGGTGCCCCTTTCGTCGATGCCCGGAATCGATTGAGCGCTGTCGGCGAGGCTCAGCGGCGTTTCATCACGGTCGTTCGCGATGTTTAGATCTGCGCCCGCCTCGGCAAGTAGCTCGATCACCGACTCGAAGCCCTGGCGTACTGCGTAGTGCAGCGCGGTGTCGCCCCGGTTGTCTATCGCGTTCACGTCCACTCCGAGGTCGAGGGCGATCCGGGCCAGCTCAGCTGTGAGTCGTTCCTCAGCGGTCGTGTCGGGGGGCCGGATCCCAACGCGGTTGCGACGATTCTCGCTACCTCTGGTGATGCCCATCGCCGCCTGGAGCGACGAGCGGCCGCTCTCGGGCACGACCAAGGGATTGGCGCCCTGCGACGCCAGCAGGCGCATGATGTCGACCTCGCCGTACCTTGCGGCCAGCCAGAAGGCGTTGGCGCCGATCAGTTGGTAGCGCAGGCTGTAGTCGGCGCTGAAGCGTCGGCCCGGTGTCCCGTGTTCCAGAATCGCGTTTACGTCTGCGCCGTGGGCGAGGAGCGCGTCGACCAGCTCGACCTGGCTGCGGAGGACCGCCGCATGTAGCGCCGCATAGCCGGCGTCGGTGGCGTTCGGGTCGGCACCCTGCTCGAGCAGGAAGATACCCAGCGGACCGTGGCCGCTGTGCGCGGCGACCACGAGCGCGCTTGTACCCGCTGCGGCGGCGTCGTTGGGGTCGGCGCCGGCCTCGATGAGTACCCGCGCGGTCTCGACGTCGCCATGGCGGGCCGCAAAGAGCAAGGGCGTCGACCCGCCGTGTGACATCCGGAAGTTCCCGATCGGATTCGTGTTGCCGGCGGTGTTCTCCAGCTGGTCCCACACCGCCGAACGGGCGTGGACGTCGGCGCCGTGCTCGATGAGCACCTGCGCGACGGCAGCGTGTCCCTGGGCGACCGCCCACATCAGGGCCGTCTGCCGCCGATCCCGCTCGGTAGCCGCCACGTCGGCACCATGCGCCAGCAGCAGTCGCACCGTGTCCAGATCGCCCGCGCGGGCCGCCGTCATCACGGGCGTCTCGCCCATGGTAAGCGGGGCATTCGGATCGGCCCCCGCTTCGAGCAGGTGGCTGACCATGGCGGCGCTGCCGTTCTGGGCCGCCAGCCACAGCGGGGTGGCGCCCAGCTCGTTGGCCGCGGTGACGTCGGCGCCGGCCTCGGTCAACAACCGGGCGGCCTTGAGGTCGTTGCGATGCGCCGCGTGGTGCAGTGCGGTGGCACCGTCGCCTTGCGGGGCGTTCGGGTCGGCGCCGCGGTCCAGAAGGGCCTGCACCGCGTCAGGACGGCCCGTCTTGACGGCTTGGATGAGGTCTGTCGTCGACTGGGCCGTGACCGCGGTGGCCCACACGAGCGCGGTCATCCCGACGCGTGCGACCCGTCGACGGTTCACCGGGGACGGGTCCAGCATGGGCTCATCCTATCGCACGGGGATACCGATTGACACTATGTTACGCGTCCGCCACACTACCACGATCGTTCGGTGTTCTGACCGCGGGAGGGCTGACAGGCGATGATGCGGGCCAGGGTATTCTTCGCTGCCAGGGGGGCGGCGTTGGCGGCCGTCGCACTGTCGTCCGCGACCTGGGTCGCCGCGGTCGAGGCCCAGACGCCGGACCAGGGCACACCCGAGCTGTTACAAGCGACCATCTCGCAGTATTGCGTCACGTGTCATAGCGATCGGTTGCGCGTCGCCGATCTCAGTCTCGAGGGCCTCGACCTCGCCTTGGTGGGCGACCATGCCGAGTTGTGGGAGCCGGTGGTGGCAAAGCTGCGCACCCGCGCCATGCCTCCGGTAGGCCGGACGCGGCCCGACAACGCGACCTACGACCAACTGGCGGGATGGCTCGAACACCAGATTGACCGGGTCGCTCTGAACCGGCCCAACCCCGGGCGCACCGAAGCGGTCCACCGTCTGAATCGGGCGGAGTACGCCAATGCGGTTCGTGATCTGCTTGCGCTCGATGTCGATGTGAATACGTTGCTGCCCGCCGATGACTTCGATGAGTTCGGCTTCGACAACATGGCCGACGTGCTCACCGTCTCGTCGGTACTGATGGGCCGGTATCTGGCGACCGCGCGAAAAATCGGCCGCCTGGCGCTCGGCGAGACCCCGCTCGGACCGGCGACCGAAACCTACAAGGTACCGATCCTGCTGCTGCAAGACGACCGGATGGGCGAGGACGTGCCCTTCGGGTCACGGGGCGGCATCGGCATCCGTCACTATTTCCCGGTTGACGGCGAATACGACCTCGAGATTCGCCTCCACCGCAACTATGTCGACTATGTGCGCGGGATGGGGTCGCGGCATGAGCTCCAGGTGCGGCTGGATGGCGCCTTGGTGCGGACGTTCACGTTCGGCGGAAGAGAGCCCGACGTGATGCAGGCGCCGGCCAGCTACGGCGGCAACCAGTTCGGGGATCCGGAGTGGGAAGAGTACATGCTCTTCGCCGATGCCAACATGCGCGTCCGGTTCCAGGCGAAGGCGGGACCGCGGGTGGTGGCGGTGTCGTTCGTGCGCAAGTTCACCGAGCCGGAGGGGGTGCTGCAACCGCGGCAGAGCGTGTTCGCGGTGGCGGTGAATGAGATGCGCGATGGGAACGCCGCCGTCGAGCATGTGGCGATCGGCGGGCCCTACTCGACGCGGGGGCCGGGTGACACACCGAGCCGGCGCGCAATCTTTTCCTGTGAGCCGGTGCGTGATGGCGGCGCCGACGAGGCATGCGCCCGGACGATTCTTGGCTCGCTGGCCCGGCGCGCCTATCGTCGACCGGTCGACACCGCCGATATCGACACCCTCATGGGGTTTTACCGGGCGGGGCGCGACGACGGCAGCTTCGACGCCGGCATCCAGCTGGCGCTCGAGCGGCTGCTGATATCGCCAGACTTTCTGTTCCGCGTGGTGCGTGACCCCACTGACGCCGCGCCGGGGACCGTCTATACGTTGACCGACCTCGAGATCGCGTCGCGGCTGTCGTTCTTTCTCTGGTCCAGCGGTCCGGACGATGAGCTGCTCGCGATCGCGGAACTGGGACGTCTGGACGACCCGGCCGTGCTCGAGCAGCAGACGCGTCGCTTGCTCGCCGACCCCCGAGCTACCGAGCTGGTGCGGAACTTCTTCGGGCAGTGGCTGTATCTGCGCAACCTGAAGGCCGTCGTGCCCGATGCCATCGCGTTTCCCGAGTTCGACGAGAACCTGCGCGAGGCGTTTCAGCAGGAGACCGAGCTGTTCGTCGATAGCCTGATCCGCGAGGACCGGAGCGTGCTCGATCTGCTGGGGTCTGGCTACACCTTCGTCAACGAACGGCTGGCGGCGCACTATGGCATTCCGAACGTGTATGGCAGTCACTTCCGGCGGGTGTCGCTCCCTCCCGCGCTGGCCGAGCAACGCGGCGGCATCTTCGGCCACGGCAGCGTGCTGACGGTGACGTCGTATCCGAACCGCACCTCCCCGGTGCTGCGCGGCAAGTGGATATTGACCAACATTCTGGGCACGCCGCCGCCGCCCCCGCCGGCCGACGTGCCCGATCTGCCGGCACGGGGCGAAGATGGGCAGGTGGCCACGGTCCGCGACCGGTTGCAGCGGCATCGCGAGAGCCCCGCCTGTTCGGTCTGCCATGCGCCGATGGACCCGCTCGGACTGGCGCTGGAAAACTATGACGCCATCGGGCGGTGGCGTCTGACCGGTGAGGGCGGGCGGCCGATCGATGCTTCAGGGCAGCTCCCCGACGGCACGGCGTTCGAGGGTCCGACCGGGCTGCGGTCGTTGCTGCTGGAGCGCCGCGAGCAGTTCGTCGGCACCCTGACCGAGAAGCTGCTGGCCTACAGCCTCGGCCGGGGTCCAGAGTACTATGACCGACCGACCGTGCGGGCCATCACGCGGGCCGCGGCGGCCGATGAGTACCGCTGGTCGTCTATTATTGTGGGTATCGTGCAGAGTGCACCGTTCCGGATGCGGAGGTCCAAGTCATGATCATCACCCAGAAGGCGATTCCTCGTCGTTTGGTGCTCCGCGGGCTGGGCGCGTCGCTGGCGCTGCCGTTGCTCGACGGCATGGTGCCGGCATTCGCGGCGATGCGCAACACGGCGGCGAATCCGCCACGGCGGCTCGGCGTGGTCTATGTGCCGAACGGGATGATGATGGAGCACTGGACCCCGGCGACCGAGGGCACAGGGTTCGACTTCCCGACGATTCTGCAGCCACTCGAGCCGCATCGTCAGCACATCCAGGTGCTGTCGGGGATGCACGGCGTCAAGAGCGAGGGGCCGCACGCGCGCGCGTCGACCCGCTTTCTGACCGGCGTGCCCGCGAAACCGGATGATGGGTCCGACCTGCTCGGCGGCGTCTCGATGGACCAGATCGCGGGCCGCGTCCATGGCCGCGAAACCCAGCTGTCAACCCTCGAACTCGCGCTCGACGGCCGCGATTTCGCCGGCTCATGCGACGACGGGTTCAGTTGCGCCTACACGAACACCATCGCCTGGGCGAACGAGTCGACGCCGTTGCCGATGGAGAACAACCCGCGGATGGTCTTCGAGATGCTGTTCGGTGATACTGGCAGCACGGACCCGGCTATTCGCAAAGCGCGGTTGGCGAAAGATGCGAGTCTGCTGGACTCGGTGAGCGAGCGCGCCGCCGACCTCTCGCGCGAGCTGGGCGGGGGCGACCGGGCCAAGCTGAGCCAGTATCTCGACGCCGTGCGCGACATCGAGCGCCGCATCCAGATGGCCGAGGCGCAGAACGACCGCGAGCTGCCAGTGGTGGTTCAGCCGGCCGGCATTCCCGGCACCATGCGCGAGCACGCCAAGCTGATGTTCGACCTGATGGCGCTGGCCTACGAGACCGACCTCACGAGGGTGACCACCTTCATGCTGGGCCGCGAGATCACTGGGCGTACCTATGCCGAGATCGGCGTGCCTGACGCGCACCACCCGATCTCGCATCACCAGCGGGACCCGGAGAAGCTGGCCAAGCTGACCAAGATCAACCAGTACCACGTCCAGCTTTTCTCGGAGTTCGTCGAGCGGTTGCGGACAACTCCCGATGGCGACGGTTCGCTGCTCGACCACTCGATGATTATCTACGGCGCCGGCATGGGCGACAGCAACTCACATGCCTCCACGAACCTGCCGATCTTGCTGGTGGGCGGCGGCGCGGGCACCGGCGGGCGCCACATCAAGTACCCGGAAGACACCCCGATGGCGAACCTCCATCTGAGTCTGCTCGACAAGATGGGTGTGCCGGTCGAAACCCTGGGCCACAGCACCGAACGGCTGCCGCTCGACCCGCTCTCGAACGCCTAGTCGTCACAGGTCTCGGAGAAGTGCGAGGG
>JADFPE010000267.1 GCA_022562495.1 Acidobacteriota bacterium | reverse complement strand
GAACGCGCTCGACACGCCCCGTGTGGCGTTCGCCGAGCCGGACCTGCTGCTGGTGGACGAGCGCATACCGGCGCAGGTGCGCGCCGAGCTCGAGGCGATGGGGCACAACGTGCGCGCGACCCGCGGCATCGGGCTGCCACACGCATTGCGGATCGAATACGACGCCGACGGGCGCCCGACCCGCTTCGTCGGCGCCGCCGACAGCCGCGGCGTCGGCACGGCGATCGGGCTGGACGCGACACCGTAGCCAGGCCCTTCCCGCCTTCGCCGAGGCTTTGGCGGACAAGCAGGACCGCTCGAGATTTCGGGGCGATCAACGATCCGGGTCGTCGGAGACCCGGCGACGCCCGGAGCAGCTCCGCACGCCGTTTCCTCTGACCCTGGCCGTGACCTCAATCGCCGGCAGCGTCCTCGTGATCCTGTTTTGCCTTCGGCGCCATAAAGGGGTGTCAAGAAAGGGTCTCTGATTTGACCGACAACAGTATTCTGCCGCACGTGGCAATACACCGAATAGGGGAAGTCAGGGACAAGCGCGCGACGGACTCGAACGTCTACGTGAGGAGAGCTTTGGGGAAAAACGCTGAGCAGTCGTTCCTGGTTTCGAAGAGCCGCAACAAAGCGGGCGCCAAGAGTGGGCCCTTGGTCGTTATACCAATCAATCGCCGAGAGGACATGATTATGAGCGGTGGTTGTATAAACCAGGCGCATCACTTACGAAGGCGAGCCTGAAACGAACGATGTGCGTCTTCCGCTGAGACGACGTCGTCAGGGTTAGCCTGATACGCTTCCCAGGCCCTGTCGAGCTCGACTTGCTCGTCCGCAGTCAGAGGTGGGAGCAGGCTACCCGTTAAGTCCCTGGTCAGCTCCACACGGTCCTGCTCAGGGAGCGCAAGGACCTGTTTTTTTAGTTCTCTCTTAGTCACACATCTTTATTTGTGGTAACGAAAAACACCGCCGTCAGGTCACTATGTTTCCAGTGCCGGTCGCACAGTCCCTCAGAGTAGACGTGTTCAGCACCTTTCGGCCGGGAGCAGACCGGGGCAGGCGGAGGAAAGTTTCCCCGGCCACCGTGGCGTATTAGGTAACGCAGAAGGCGCACGGCCGACGGGCCTACAGGCCCCTGCTACCCGAGGCTGGCGACAGCCGACCGGTTTCTTTGCTGACTGCTGCCTTCTGCCTCCTGACTTCTTGGTGCCTATGGCTGTATCCGTCCCGCGGTCTTGCGCTGGTACCAGGCGTTCAACCCCGGGTCGCGGAGCCCGCCGAAGACCTGTGCCCGGTCCTCCCAGATACGGGTTCCGGTGACGTCGATGCCGGCGAGATCGCAATACACGAGAGCAAACGCGACGGCGTATGGCGCCGGCATCCGGGGGTCGGCAACCGCCGCCGCGATGTCGTCGTAGCTCGGGTCCGCCTCGGCAATCCAGACGGCCGCCTGCTCCACGCCGTGGGTGCGCGGGACGTACTGCAGCGGCGCATCGGCCACGCGGTAGGTGCCTACCTGCATCACGTACATCAGATCGTTCAGCGTGGGCAGGCTCGCGGGCCGCGCGATGGTGAAGGGGTCGCCGGACCCGGCCGCTGGCCGACCCTGCTGCCGCCCCACCGAGCGCACGACCCAGTCGTGCCACTCACCGTCGAACAACCGGATGGCGGCGTCGCGGCGAGACACCATGTCGCGCGCGTTGTCGGCAGACTGGAATGAGACGCCGACCGGCATCGTCACGAGCAGCTTGTCGTCACCAGTGTTCCGGATGCGCACCGTGACACTGGCGTCGCCGGCGCCGACCGCCTCCGCCTCGACCAGCCCCTGCTCGACCGCCTCGAACAGATCGAGGTTGACGATCGGGTCGCCGGGGACCTCGGTATCGCCAGCCACCTTCATGATGAACAGGTGCTGTCCGGGCAGGAACTCGTGCAGATCGGCCAGCGCGAACCCGGCCGGCAGCCACTCGGCCAGCACCTGGCGCACCGACATCGCGTGGTCCGACTTCAGGTTGTCGCCGGTGCCGTCCTCGATACGATACTCGAGCAACGCCACGCGCCCGCCGGGCGCCAGCGACGCGCGCATACCGGCCAGCATCGCCTCGAACTCCGACATCTCGTGGTAGACGTCAGCCAGGATGATCCAGTCGACTTCACCAGCGGGCAGCTTCGGATCGTCCACATCGCCGAGCACCGGGACAATGCCGGTCACCCCGTCGCGGTCGGTCAGCTCCTGCATGATGTCGAGCATCTCCTGCTGGATATCGACGCAATAGACGCGGCCTTCGGGCGCGACCCGCCTGGCCATCCGGCGCGCGTAGTAGCCGGAGCCGCAGCCGATGTCGGCGGCCACGTCGCCAGGCCCGAGCCCCATCGCGTCGAGCACCGCCTCGGGTTGCTCTTCCTGGACCCGCTCCGGTCGCTCGAGCCACTGCGCGCCCAGATAGCTCATGAAGTCGGCCGGCACCCGGTGCCGCTCGATACGGTCCGGCGCCTGGGCCTGCGCGGTCGTCGGCACGCCGCCGGTCGTCCAGACCAGCACGGCCAGCACGCATGCGAGATACCGCCGGCTCTCCCGACCGGTCGGCGCGTCAGTCCTCATCATCGAAGCCATCGAAGCCATCGAGACCCCCCGTTTCACGCTCAGCATAGGCCGGAGAACGACAGGGACGCAAACGGCGCGTGCCCGGAGGCGTGAGCTCGCACCGACCCGTGTCGGCTGTGGGCTATAGGCTTTGGGCTTTGGGCGCCCTCGGCCTGGTGATACGCTGGCCGGAGGGGACCTGTTCGGATCGGCCAGCATGACCACCACCTCAACAATGTCACATCTCGAACGCGATTACGCGGCGTTCGTCGAGGCCTATCCGGCCTACGCCGAGACCACGGCGCTCGACACGCTCCGCAACACCGAGTTCCGGCGTCTCGATGAGCAGCAGCTCGTCTACCTCGACTACACGGGGGGCGGCCTCTACCCGTCCTCGATCGTGCTGCGTCACGCCGAGTTCCTGGCCACCCACGTGCTCGGCAACCCACACTCGGCGAACCCCGCCTCGGCGCTGGCCGGCGAGCGGATCGAGACCTGTCGGGCGCACGTGCTGCGCTTCTTCAACGCGTCGCCGGACGAGTACGCCGTGGTGTTCACGGCCAACGCCAGCCATGCCCTGAAGCTCGTGGGCGAGGCCTACCCGTTCGAGCCTGGCGACCAGCTGTTGCTGACCTTCGACAACCACAACTCGGTGAACGGCATCCGCGAGTTCGACCGGGCGCGCGGTGCCAAGACGACGTACCTGCCCGTCATCCCTCCGGATCTGCGGGTCGACGAATCTCACCTCGAGCGCGTCCTCGACCGGGCGACGCCTGGCGGACACAACCTGTTCGCCTACCCGGCACAGTCGAACTTCTCCGGGGTCCAGCACCCGCTCGGGTGGATCGCCACCGCACAAGCCCGTGGCTGGGACGTGCTGCTCGACGCGGCGGCGTTCGTCCCGACCAACCGTCTCGACCTGAGTCGCGTGCATCCCGACTACGTCGCGCTCTCTTTCTACAAGATGTTCGGGCACCCGACCGGGGTGGGCGTGCTGATCGCGAAACGCTCGGCGCTGGAACAGCTGCACCGCCCCTGGTTTTCGGGGGGGACGACCACCGTCGCCTCTGTGCAAGGCGACCGGCACTTCCTGGCCGAGGGTGCGGCGGCGTTCGAGGACGGCACGCTCGACTACACCAACATCCCGGCGGTCGATGACGGGCTCGCGTTCCTGGAACAGGTCGGTCTCGACCAGGTCCACGAGCGCGTGCGGTGTCTGACCGGGTGGCTGCTGGATGCGCTGCTGGCGCTGCGTCACACGGGTGGCCGGCCGCTGGTGAAAGTCTACGGCCCGGTGACCACCGAGGGGCGCGGCGCGACCATCGCCTTCAACCTCCACGACGCAACGGGGGCGGTGGTCGAGCACGCGGAGGTGGAGCACCACGCTGCCGAGGCGGGCATCTCGCTCCGCACCGGCTGTTTCTGCAACCCCGGCGCCGGCGAGGTGGCGCTCGGGCTCTCGGCCGCCGAGCTCGACCGCTGTTTCACCAAGAGCGGGGACCGGATGACCAGGGAAGACTTCGGGCGGTGTCTGGAAGGGGGCAAGAGCCCCGGCGCCGTCCGCGTCTCGCTGGGGCTCGCCTCGACCTTCGCCGATGCGCACGCCTTCGTCCGGTTCGCCGGGCGTTTCCTCTAGCAGTCACCACAGGCTGCTAGTCGTCCGTGGTGGGCGGATCAATGGCGGCATCGCTCGTGATATTCTGCGAGCTTCGACCCGCTACTGTCCTGTCCAGGAGTCACTGCACATGCACGCAACCCGGCTCGTCATGGCGGCCCTCATCCTCTGGCTCGGGCTCGCACCCGCCGTCGCGCAGGAGATCCCCCATCCGACCGACTTTTTCGGCTTCGAGATCGGGACCGATGGCGAATTGGCGCGCTACCCGAAGATTCTCGCGTATCTGCAGCTGCTCGCCGACCGCTCTGACCGGATCGAGTATGAGGAACGTGGCACCACGACGCTCGGCAACCCGTATGTGCTGGCGACGATCAGCTCGCCCGAGAACCTGGCGCGGATGGACCGGCTGGTCGAGATCAACCACCGCCTGAACGACCCGCGCGGGCTCTCCGATGCGGACGCAACAGCACTGGCGCAGGAAGGGGTGCCGTTCTATTTCCTCTACGCGACGATTCACTCCACCGAGGTCGGGAACACCCAGACCATCATCACGATCGCGCACCGGCTGGCGACCGAACGGTCGCCGGAGATCGCCGAGATTCTCGACAACGTCGTGCTGCTGGTGGTCCCGTCACAGAACCCCGACGGGCAGGTGCTGGTAATCGACCACTGGTACGAGACCGAGGGCACCGCCTACAACCGGACCTACCCGGACCTCTACCATCACTATGCCGGGCACGACGATAACCGCGACTGGTTCATGTTCACGCAGAAGGAGACCCGGCTGGCGCTCGATATCCATCGCGAGCTCAAGCCGCAGGTCACCCACGACATGCACCAGATGGGGTCGACCGGCGCCCGCATCTTCGTGCCGCCGTTCCAGGACCCGCACGACCCCAACATCCACCCGCTGCTGCTCGAGGGTCAGGCCCTGATCGGCGTGGCGATGGCCGCGGCGCTGACCGCGGAGGGCAAGGGGGGCGTCGTCTACGCCCAGCAATACGACCTGTGGGCCCCGGCGCGGCAATACATGCTCTACCACGGACAGCCGCGCATCCTGACCGAGATCGCCAGCGCCCGGCTGGCCGACCCGTTCGTGAACCCGGCCGGGCCCGACGTGCCGCTCGGCCCGCAGGAGGCGCGGGTGAACTTCCCGCTGCCCTACGACCGTGGCACGTGGCGGCTGGGCGACATCATCGACTACGGCTTCACGGCGGTCTTCGCGGCGCTCGAACAGGTGGCGAAGAATCGGACCACGTGGATGGAGAACTACTACCGCGTGCACCGCGACTGGGTCGACCGTGACGAGGCGCCGTATGCGTTCGTCGTCAGCGCCGACCAGCGGGACCCGTTCGAGACCTACGAGCTGCTCGAGCTGCTGCACACGGCCGAGGTGGAGATCCATCAGGCGCGGGGAGCGTTCACGGCGGGCGGCGAGCGCTACCCGGCCGGGTCCTGGGTGATCCAGCTGGCGCAACCGGCCGGCGCCTTCGCCAAGACGATGCTCGAGCAGCAGGTCTATCCCGACCTGCGCTACTACCCCGGCGGACCGCCGATTCCGCCCTACGACGTGACGGCGCAGACGCTCGGACTGCTGATGGGGGTCGACGTCGACCAGATCGACGAGCCGGTCCGGGCCGACCTCGAGCTGCTGGACGAGATCCTCCCCCGGCGCACCGAGATGCCGCCGGTGCCCGGGTGGGCGTATCTGGTCGGACCGGAGTCGAACGCGGGGTTCCTGGCAGCCGCCCGGCTGCAGCGGGCCGGAGTACGTCTCTACCGGGCTGCCGAGGCGTTCGAGAGCAACGGGCACGCGTATGCGCCGGGCACCTGGCTCGTGCCACCGTCACGGGAGGCAGCACGGATCCTGGAGGACGTCTCGCGAGAGACCGGACTCGTCGTCGGTGGCGCGAACGCGGCGCCCGAGGTGCCCGGGTTTCGCATGCGCGCCCCGACACG
>JADFPE010000266.1 GCA_022562495.1 Acidobacteriota bacterium | reverse complement strand
CAGCTCGCCGGCCTGGCGCAGCCGATCGCTGAGCGCTCGATCCTCGCCGCTCGGGGTCGGGTCCCCGCTGGGGTGATTGTGCGCCAGAATCAGACCGCTGGCGTTCGACAAGACCGCCGCCTTGAATACGTCCCGCGGGTGGACCAAGGACGCGTCCAGCGTGCCCACGGAGACGACGTGGACGCCGATCAGGCGGCGCTTGGTGTTGAAGTGCAGGGCCAGCACCCGCTCGACGTCGGCGCCGGCCAGGAGAGCGCCTGCCAGCTTGGCGGCGTCTCGTGGGCCGGTGACGGTGCCCTCGACGGGCAGCTGACACCGGAACGGGCGGTAGCTGACCACCAGCTCGCGGACACGCTGGACGGTGGGGGCCATCAGCGGCCCCCGTTCGTGGCCAGGATGCACGTGACGATCGGCGACGGTCATCGTGTCGCCCATTACATGCACCAGTCGGCGGCGTCGTCGTCGGTCACGGTGACCGGCGCGCCGGAGCGGATGGCATCGCGCACCGAGGCGATGCTCATCGTGTGGGTGAACGTGTGCCCGATCCGTTCCTCAAGCGCGACGTACTCGTCGAGCAGGTCGGGATTGTGGCGGCCGGCGATCGTGAGCGCGCTCTTGGGCGCGAACACGCAGAACACGCAGAACAGACGCGGCATCCCGTGGTCGTACGCCTCGTGATGCTCGACGCCGCTCGCCCGGATGACGCGCCAGACCTGGTCGGTGGTCCAGTCGAAGATGGGAAACCAGGTCGTGACCGTGCGCTTCGAGTTGGTGAGCCGCGCGTCGAGGACCAGCTATAATCTTCGTCGGCCGGGTTGCGGGGTGAACGGTCGGCAACGCCCAGGGACGGAGCGACAGGTTCTACCTAGGAAACAGACGGCGGCGAGGTGCCAGGCTCGGTGCCCCTCCGCCACACCAGGGCCACGAGCGCTCCACCCGAAATGGCGCCCGTGCAGGCGCCGCCGAGGGCGACCAACGGACCAACCTCCCACACCGTCATGCGAGCCTCACCCAGTTGAGATAGCGTCGGTAACAGTGTCACGCCAACCAGGACGGATCCGGCGGACCAGGCGACAACGTTCGCCGGAATCCACCACGCTGCACCATCGAGACGACGCCGCAGGAGGATCCACTGCGCCGTGCCCATCGCCATGCCGACCACGCCGCCTGCGAGCGGCCACACCCACAGAGCTGGCGGTCGCCTGCGCGTCGGCCCGGTCGGACTCGAGGGTCGGCGGCGTGAGTCCACAGACGGCGCGACCTGGGTCCTTGGATTCTGCATCGCGTCCCACAGCGTTGGCGGATCGTAGCGCTGAAGGAGTACTTCGGTGGCTGCGAAGGTGCCAATGCCGAACGCGCCGCCCAGGGCGGTCAGCACGATCCACGCACCCATGTGCGGAAGCGCCGTTCTGATCACCAGCCATTGGATGAGCCCAACGAGTCCCCATCCGACAAGAGCCGGCAGCATAGAGGCGCTGAAGGCCCCGCCCACGATCCAGCCCACTGCGTTGGCACCCGCCCACCGTGCCCAGAATGCCCGCCTGGTTCGTTCAGCCATCGGCGCGACGTCCCAGCGTCCAGACTTCTTCACTTTCACGTGAGCGCCGACACCGGGAGGTAGAGCGTGAACGGCGCTGGAGATGGACGACGTGGACGTGGCCAGCGCGTCCTGGTCGTCATCAGTTCGCCGTGGCGCGAGCCTTGGCTCCCCGTCTCCAGACAATCGTCAGGACCAGCATCCACGAGGCTCCAAGAAACAGTCCCCCTGCCTCTCGTGCCATCTCTACCTCGATGGCATCCATGCGGACGTCCGTGACGAGCGCCGAGAGGCCATCCAACTCGAGGAGACCCGGTGCTAGATAGAGGAACCCGGCGAAGTACCCAATGAACCCGACCAAGGACAACACCGTATAGCGGCGCTTCGCGGCCAAGAGCGTGACGACCAACCCGTAAGCGTAGACCGGGATCCAGACATACCAGTCAGGGTCGTTGATCTGGAGACCCACGGAGAACGCGAACAGGACGGCCGTGATGAGGTTTAGCCCATGAAGCCAGCGCGACATACACGTAGACGGGGATTGTCACTTTGCCCGCCGGATCAGGACCTTTGCGGATCCGGTCCACGACGTGACTGGACACTACACCGGACCGCCGTCAACGGATATCTTGCTGAGCTCGTCACCCTGGGCTCAGCCGATCCGCAGTCCCGTCATGTACAAAAAATGCCTGTCGGCACCATCCCGTTCCCTCGAGGGCCAGCGCGGAGGACCGTCGCCAGCAGCCATCCGCCAGACCGTCGTCTAGTCACTCCGGCTACGGCCGGACGGCTGGGAGCATGGCCGGATCGCCGGTGTTGAGGCACCGCGCGTGACCGAAGCCGCCTGCGCTCATCCCATCTGTGATGTCGAAGACGATGTTGTCCGGCCGCGCGTCGTCGCCCGACACCCCTCCGACGCCGGCAAGGTGATCGAGATCCAGATGTCTCCGGGTGCGCCAGGCAATGCTGTGGTCGGCACAGGACGTATCGCCGCTCACTCCCAGCGCGCCGACCATCCGTTTGCCTGCGCCGAACAGACCCAGTCCGCCTCCGAAGACGTTGACTCCCCCTACCCGGCTGCCCACCATCGGATCCGTCGCCATGCCGTACATCGCATACGGCCCGCGATACGCCACGCCCGTATCAACCGGGTTGCTAAACTGCAGGCCGTACAGGCTTCCACCGGGTTGCACGGCGGCAAACAGATTCGCGGTTGACAGTGCCAGCCCGTTCGCCTGACCGGATCCGTTGGACTCCGATGAGGAGTCGAGACTGAACGCGTTGGCCGTGCTCGCCTTCTGCGCCGCGATCACCCGGCTGCCCGGCCACTGCGCCGCGCGGTTCGCGCCCGAGAATGCCACGGCACACACGACGCCGTCGCGGTCGACGATGGTGGCCCACATCTGGTGGTTCAGACCGCTCGTCTCCTCGGCAGTGGCCTCGTCGAGCGCAGCCTTGAGCGCCGCATGATTCGGGAGGTCGGTGCATCCACTAATGGCCTCCGGCTGGGCGTCCGCGGTACCCACAACGGTTGCAAACCCTACGAGAAGGCTGGCTACGCGGCCCAACTTCCGTCGCTGGAACATGTGTCCTCCTTATCACTTATCACGATCAGGTGTGAGACGGTGCCACGTCCTGCTCGCGTGTGTGGCAACGACACGTGCGCGTCACGCGGTTGCACCTGTCTCGACTCGTCACTATCGGTCTCTCGCGACTGTGGAACTTGCCACGTCACCGTTCCTTCAGCGTATCCAGGAACACCATCAGCCTCAGGATCTCGTCCTGCATCAGAAGACTGCCGAAGGCCTGCATCCCACCGCCGGCTCCCGCGTAGATGATTTCGAACAGCCCGATATCGGTGGATGTGCGGGGGTACAGCGCCTGGGCGTCGATCAGATTGGGCCCAATTTGGCCGGTCCCATCGGCGAGGTGGCAGGACGCGCACCACGCGTCGTACAGGACGCGCCCCGCCGCCTCGGCGTCCCGCTCGCCGGTATACGGGTTGCTGCCGCTCCTCTGGAACTCGAGCACTCCGGTCGACACCGTCTCGTTGGGGTACAGGGTCAACGAGATCGGACTGTTGTCCAGCGTGTGCCTGAAGACCGGCGCGCCGCCGCCCGTGGGAAGCGCCTGCGTCAACTGCTGACGGGTCATCGCGGTCTCTTGCCCTGGCCTCACCTCGCTAGCGGGCACGACCCTCCACAGCGCACCCGTCGGGTTGCCCGTCGCGCCGCGATCGGCCGTGTAGAAGCAGTTGCAGTTCACCGCGTAGACGTACCCGTCCTCGCCGACGCCCCCGGCCGTGAACTGGAGGTTGGTATGCAACAGTTCCTGGAGCTGCCAACGCGTCCCGTTCCAGCCGAGACCGAAGACGCGGCCCGTGCACCAGTCCCCGACCAGGTACACGCTCCGCATCCCACCGTAGTTCGCCACGCCCAGGCCCTGGATGGAGCACCCGTACCCCTCCGTCAACGGCTCGGCGCCCGGATAGGGCGTCTGGTGTGGGTATTCGGCAGCAGGCAACACGCCAATCGTCGGACACTCGTCATTCGGCCCGGTCATCGGGTGACACCACGTGCCTTGCATGTGGTTCCAGCCGTAGTTCTCGCCACCGGCGCTCGACGCCGGCTGGTACACAATCTCTTCCCAGTGATTCTGGCCGACATCGGAGATGAACAGGTCGCCCGTGCGGCGGTCGAAGGAGAACTCGTACGGGTTGCGCAGCCCGTATGCCCAGATCTCCTTCCGCGCCGTGGTCCTGATCGTCGCGAAATCGGCTTCGCTGATGCCGAAGAGCTGCATCAGCCGCTCGTCGCTCGCCTGGGCGAACGGATTGCTCGGCGGAATCTTGTACGGCACCGCATCGTCGTCGTCGGTGTTCACGTCGATGCGCAGCATCTTGCCGAGCAGCGTGGCCAGATCCTGCCCCGCCATGAGAGGGTCGCCTTCCCAGCCGCCGTCTCCGCTCCCGATGTACAGGTATCCGTCCGGACCGAACGCAATCTGCCCGCCATTATGGTTGTAGTAGGGTTGGGGGATCCGGAGCAGCACCTTCCCCGTCTGGTTGGTGCGCTCGGGCGTCATCACGTTCGGGCTGCTCGAGTCCACCTGGAAGCGCACGATGACCCCGTCGCCATTGAACGGGAGCGAGGCATAGTGCACGTAAAAGTAGCCGTTCTGCCGGAAATCGGGGTGGAACGCGATGGCATACAGCCCCTGCTCGACGAAGCCGGTGTGCACGTCCGTGCCGAGCGGGTTGATCCTGGTGAGGTCGAGGAACGGCTCCCTCAGCACGGTGCCGTCTCGGTCGACGATCTGCACTCTGCCGACGCGCTCGACCACGAACAGCCGTCCTGAACCGTCGTTGGCGCTGGCGACGTTGGTCGGGTCACTGAAGCCGTCGGCGACCTTGACCAACGCGATCGGTTGAATGCCCGGGATGTTCCCGCCGGGACGCGCGACGTCGTCACTCGCTTGCGGCGCACGCTGGGCGATCACCGTCGCCCCGGCCAGCAGTGTCATTGCAGTGGCGACGGCGACGGCGTACCAGCGCGCCAGTCGCGTCGTACGGCGGGCGCGGAGCGTTCGAGTGGTGTCAGCCGGAAGTGTCATGTTGGCCGCCCGGATCAGCCCCCTTTATACACCCGCCCGTTCCGTACACGGCCAGAATTCTTCGTCGCACGGTCTTCTAGCTTCCAATCCCGTCAGCTCGATCCGCGTCGACGTGGAACCGGCTGGAGCCCCTGGTTCCGGGCTGTCGGCGCTGGACGTTCAGACCCCCACACACCCCCGTCCACCCGTACGGGGTCGTGTCGGGTCCCACCGCCCTCGAACAGATCGCCCACCACGACCCCCAAGCGTACGAGGCTGTCTCCCAGCCGATACCCGAAGTCGCCGAGGAGGCCACCGGTCGTCCCCACGTTCTCGGCGAAGTCGCCGACGGGTACGCCGATGAGGCCCCGGAATCCGACCTGCAGGCGAGCCTCTTCCGGGATCGACCCGGACGGAGAGTCGTCCTGACGCGGCGTGGACGTCACGGACTGTCCAGCGCCCAAGCCCGCGTCCAGCTTGACTCACCTGTCACGATACACGTTGTTCAAGGAGTCTAGTGCGAGAAAACGAGACGAACACTGACATCATCGGCGGGCTGGGTGCGGGGATCGGGTACTGCCAGCAGGCGTGTGGGCGCCTTCGACACAGCTCGTTCCGCCTGTTCCAATTCATGGATCACGCGACGGTAGAACCGCTCGTAGCCCGTGCTGTCGTGTGGAATCTCCAGTGCAAGCGCTACGGCCATCGCCCGGCGGACCTCCCGCTCGTCGGTCTGTGCGGTTGCTGCCAGGTAGTGGTGAAGAATCATCGTTGGCCTCTCTTCAGATTGGACCGGCATCCGCCGCCGTTGGTTGCTCGACGAAGCTACAGTTGACGGGAGCAATTCTCGTGCCGTTCTTGTGGGCCGGGATCCGGAGGCGACCGCCCCTGTCAGTGTCCGCTCGCTGCTACAGTCAGCCGGCTGTCAGGGGACAGCTCGACCGCGGAGCGCGGCTATCCTCTGGCTGCCCGCGACGCTGCCCTTCGAACCGTCCAGACGGTCGGCCCAGCATCGCGAGGCTGTTGTTCGCCTGAAGGAGTCGTCTTGACATTGTCAAGTTGAGCTGCGGGTGGCAGAGGAGGCCGATGACGAGCCAGCCGCCCAGCTACCGCGGATACCGATGTCCCCCTGAAATCATCAGTCACGCCGTCTG
>JADFPE010000265.1 GCA_022562495.1 Acidobacteriota bacterium | reverse complement strand
CAGCCCATGCCGAGGAGAGCGACCTTGTCTCTGATTCCGGTTGCCATGCGTCTGCCTTTCCCTGGATACCCGCGCTAGCAGCCCGTGGGAGTCGCTTTCCAGAAATAACGTCGAAAGCCGCGGTTGGTGTCGTAGTCCTTGATGCGGAACACCATACGCATCGGTTGCCCGACTTGCAACTCGGTGCCTGGATCGATATCGGCCAAATCCATCATCGCGCGACCACCCTCGTCGAACTGCACCATGCCGTAGTAGGCCGGTGGATCCGGGCTATAGGTGAGCCGATCGGCGGTGTGGGAGTTGAGCGTGGCCGTCCGCTCCGAGAACGGATAGTCGTCCTGGCTCTCGACGGCATTGCAGTCCGGATTCGCGCACACGTGACTCTTCGGATATTGCGGTGTCTTGCATGTCCGGCATCGCCCGCCGACAAAGCCCAGCAGCATGTCCTTGTTGCGAAACAGCGTGGTCAGGCCGGTCTGCTTGTCGACCTCGGCACGCAGTCCCCGTTCGAGGGTGACGAGGTCGTTGATGGCGAGGTAACGCTGGTAGTTGGTCTCCTTGCGTCGTCGGGTCAAATGTCCAGCGATCCCGAGCGCCGGTTTCGCCGCTCCGAGTTGCTCACCGGCTTCGACAACGAGGGCGTCGCAGCCCTGCCCGAAGCCGGTCACCAGGACCTTGTCGCCCGGGCAGGCCTGTTCGAGCGCATGGACCAGCATCAACAGGGGGTGTGCCGCCCCGGCCTCACCGCAGGTGCCCTGCAGGTTATCGCGCACACTGGCGGCGGGTATCCCGAGCTGGCCGGCGAGGGTGGCTGCGACCCGGCGGGTTGCCGACGGGACACAGAAATGGGCGATCGCCCCGGGGTCCACAGCCGCCGCCTCCAGCGCCCGCACCACTGCGGTGGGAATGATCTTGAGATAACCCTCGTCACGAACCCAGCGTTCTTCCCAGACGTAGTCGAACGCCTGGTTCTGCCCCCGGTAGTGGTCGACAAAGTCGACGGTCTCGGTCGCATGGCCCAGCAGCCGGGCAGCGCCATCGCCCTGGGCAATGAGCAGCGCCGCGGCGCCATCACCCGTGGTCAGCTCCAGCGGGCTGGCGGCCTTGGTGCGACGCTTCTCGGCGCCCACCACGAGGACCGGGCCGCCACCACCGGCCACCGTCTGTAGCGCCGTGACGAGCGCTGCGGTGCCAACCCGTTGCGAGCCGGTGATGTCGAGCGTGCGCAGGCTGTGGCCCAGGCGCAAAGCCTCCGCGACGATGCCGGCGTTCTGCCGGTCCTGGAAGGGCAGGCTGGTCGATGCCAGATAGACACCCTGGATACCGTCCCGCCCCGCGCCGCCGAGCGCGTCGCGGACCGCTTCGACGGCCATGGTGACAGCGTCCTCGTCCCAGTTGGCGATGGACCGCTCACCTGTGCCCAGAGCCTCGAGACCGGGATTGAACCAGGCGTTGGTCGCGGCAATGACCTCGCGCTGTAGACGCAGCCGCGGCACGTACCCGCCAAAGGCGTGGATTCCAACAGACATACTAGGACCCGGCCGGTGTCGAGCACCATGACGTGTCGCTCGAAGGCACCGGAATGAAACGATACAACATCGACGTCGCACGTGGACCGGAGGGCACGCTGCTCGCGCGTCGCACGATCACGACACTCGCCCGCCTGATCGGAGCACACGTGTGCAGACGTGCGTGGGGCACGGCTTCAGCCGTGCCTCACTGGCCTGAAGGCCTGCGCCACAGAGCGGGGCTCCTGCCACAGCTCCTCACTGCGGCCTTGGTCTCGGGCGTGCGGTTCACGGCAACGCGAACGCGATCAGCTCGCCCTGATAGTTGCTCCCGCCGACCGCGAGGACGAGGTACTGCTTGCCATCGAGCATGTAGGTCATCGGCGAACCGGTTTGCGCCGAGGGAATAGGCACCGCGCCGCGTTCCTGTCCAGTCGCCTTGTCGTAGGCACGGATCATCGCGCCGCGCGCACCGGACGGTGTCGTGACGACGCCACCTTCGCCGCTGATCACGAGCGTCTTGGTCGTCAGCGTGCCGATGCCGCCAGAGCTGCCACCGGCGCCACCCGTCCGCCCGGTCCGGGGAATGTCGAGTCCCCGGAGCGCCGGGTGATTCCGCACGCGATCCGGTGTCTCGCCGTGGGCGACCTGCCAGACGATCTCCCCTTTGTTCAAGTCGATCGCCGTGATACGGCCCCACGGCGGCTTCAATAGCGGCAACCCCTGCACCGTCGGCTGGCGGCCGCCGCGATTGATATAGTCCATGTCCGACCGTTCCGGATCGTTGACCAGTCCGAGCGCCCGCATCAGCGTGTGCGAATACAGATACATGATGCCGGTGTCGGGGTCATACGACCCACCCGGCCAGTTGGCTCCGTTCGGCACGAACAGGGTCGCCGTGAGGCCGTTGTCGCCCCGCACGATCGCCGGTGTGAACACCGGTCCGGTCTTGTATTGCGCGACGATCTCCAGCGCCTCTGCCCGCAGCTCGGGGGTAAAGTCGATGAGCTCCTCGATCGGGAAGCCTTGCCGCTCGAACGGGGGAGGCTTCGTCGGAAACGGCTGCGTCGGCGAATACCATTCACCCGGCACGTTCCCCGCCGGCACCGGTCGCTCCTCGATCGGCCAGACCGGCTCGCCGGTCACGCGGTCGAACACATAGACCCACCCCTGCTTGGTCGGCTGCGCCACCGCCTTGATGTCGCGCCCATCGACCGTGATATCCACCAAGATCGGCGGACAGGGCACGTCGTAGTCCCAGATCGGGTGGTGCACGAACTGGAAATGCCAGAGCCGCTCACCGGTCTCGAGGCTGACGGCGACGAGGCTCTCGCCGAACAGGTTATCGCCCGGCCGATGCCCGCCGTAGTAGTCCCCCGTGGGAATCTCGATCGGCAAGTAGGCGATACCCAGCTCTTCGTCCACCGTCAGGTTCGTCCAGACACCGGTGTTGCCGGTGTAGACGGCGGAGTCGTTCAGCCAGGTGTCACGTCCGAACTCGCCAGGTCGCGGAATGGTGTGGAAGATCCACGTTCGCTGACCGGTGCGCACGTCGAAGCCGCGGATGTACCCCTTGACGTTCTCGCGGCTCGGCGGCGACCCGCCCGACCGGTGTGACGCCCCAACGATGACGACGTCGCGGGCCACGATCGGCGCGCTGTTCCACCCGATCTCGCCGGTGAGTGGATCGATGAGCTGGTCGTTGTGCTGTTTGAGATCGACGATGCCGTCGGTGCCGAAGCCGGGAACCGGCCATCCGGTCTTCGCGTCGAGCGCGACGAGCTGATAGCCGATGGTGACGACGAAGATCCGGTCGTCGCCCTGCCTGTCGGTCCAGTAGGCCACGCCACGCCCCGACATGCGCCGAATGGCGTTTGCTCCCCGCTCGCCTTCATCCAGCCTGTACATCCAGAGCATCTCGCCTGTCGCTGCATCGAGCGCCACGACGTCGCGGCGACTCCCCGCCGTGGCGTAGAGCACGCCATCGATCATCAGCGGGGTGGTCTGATAGTTGAAGTCGGGGTATGGCCCGAGGTTGCTGGTCCTGAACCGCCACACCTCCTCGAGATCCTCGAAATTGTCCCCGTCGATCTGGTCCAGCGGCGAGTACCGCGTGCTGCCCAGGTCGCCGCCATACGTCCGCCATTCCCCATCTGCTGCCCCAGACTGCGCCGCCCCCGTCGACGCCCCCAGGAGCAGGATGATAGCGAGCGGCAGCGCACATGCGCCGGGGGCAGGATTCAATGACATCGCGGGTCTCCCCATCATTCGGGACGGCCGGTCAACGGCGGGAGTAGCTCCCAATACAGGTGCCCTCCGCGGGTTTCACCGTTGGTCGTTCGCGGCCGTCCTCCTAGCCGCAAGACGTCTCCACTGAGCAGGTACAGCCGCTCGGCGTCGGTCGGCGTGCCGGGGTTCGGTCTGCCTTCTTGATTGTGGACGACATAGGGAGGGTTGTCGTCTGCGTAGACGGTGAACCGTCCGAAGTACCCGCCGTAACTCCGATACGCCGCCAGCGCCTCCTCCGGGGTGGGCGTCGCGCCCGCGTACGGCGTTCGCCCCTCCCTGGCCATCAGATGCACCATCATGTGACCGGTCGGCGTGTAGATGATGTAGGAGCCGGCGCGCCCCTCGTTCTTCTGCCCATGCGTCACGACGCGGCCATCTCGTTCGGTATAGCGGTCCGTGTACAGCAGCTGACGGAACCCCACGAACTTCTTCGCTTCGGCGGAGAGCGGCGCGTCAGGCAGCCTCTCCCACACGATGTGTCTTGTGGCTTGCGCTTTGCCCCCACTGGCTGGCGCCGGCGTCAGAATGAGCCGGTTCCCGATGAGGTCGAAGAAGCGCTTCGCGTCGACCTCGCCTCCCGGGTTGATCTGACCCACCCGGTGGTGCACCACGAACGGCGCGCTCTCGTCCGCATGCACGGTGTACGGGCCGTAGTACGCGCTGTACCCCCGAAGCGCCTCCTGCGCCTCCTCCGGCGTCGGTGGGTTGGCGGCGAATGGTATCCGGTTCTTCGGCATCACGTGCACGCCCATGTAGCCGGAGTCGCTGTAGGTGATGTAGCCGATCGAGTCGTAGTTCGGGACCGGTCGCCAGGTCCCGTCCTGGTCCTTGACCTCGGTCGTGACCAGCCTGTACGTCCCGACGAGCGGCTCGTGATCGCGTCCGGTCTGGACGGACGCTGCGCCGGCCGCCGGTCGGGTGCCGGCCGGAACACCTGCGGCTCGCACGCTGAGACTGGTGGACAGACACGCCACGGCCGCGATAATCAGGGCGCCCCTCAGGTTGCTCATGATGCTCCTCCTTGCGCGTTGGACTCCGACCAGCCGAACCCTGCTCGTGAGTGGCCCCAGCATACCACTGTCCAGCTGTCGGGTGAGGGTCCCCACGCGACGGCGGTTCGCCCCGCGATCGGCCCGACAGTGGCATAATCGGCCACAGAGCCACGTCAGTCGCCGCGATCGGGTGCCCACCGCACAGGAGCACGCGAGCCGCTGGATGAAGCGGGAGGACATCTCATGAAGACACCAACAGCAATCGGCGCGTTCACGATCTGCCTCGTGTGGCTGGGTGCATCCGGAGCACACGCACAGACCTGCGAGCCGGATGGCGAGGTCCAGTTTCTGTGTGGACCGGTCAGCCCGGAAGACCTGGCGCCCGTCCCCCAGTCCCCCTGGGTCGTGGTCTCGAGCATGGTGGACGAAGGACACCTCTATCTGGCTGACACCCGCGACCACACCACGACCGTACTTTTTCCGACCGAGACATCACGACCACGACACGACACCGGGACCTACGGCGCATGCCCCGGACCCGTGTCGAGGCAGTTCAGGCCACACGGTCTCAACCTGCGCCCTGGCGACAACGGACGCCACACCCTGTATGTCGTTGGCCACGGCGATCGGGAAGCGATTGAAGTCTTCGAGCTCGACATGGACGGGGCCGTACCCACCCTCACCTGGGTGGGCTGCGCGGTGGCACCCGAGGCGCTTGGGCTGAATTCCGTCGTCGCGCTGCCGGAGGGTGGCTTTGCGGCGACGAGCCCTCGGACGGGCGACGTGTGGGAATGGAGTACAGACACTGAGTGGAGCCGCGTACCCGGCAGCGAGGACATTGGTCCGAACGGACTGGAGATCTCTCGAGACGGTCAGTGGTTCTATGTTGGTGGCTATGGCAGCCAGTCGTTGATCCGCTTGTCGCGCGGACGGACACCGGTCCACACAGACGCGGTGGAAGTCGGGTTTCATATCGACAACGTCCGCTGGGGCCCCGGCGAGACGTTGTTTGCCGCCGGTCATCTCGGGCCAACGCGAGCGGCGATCGGGGAGTGCATCGGGCAGGGGCGGTGCGACGGGGTCACGTCGCGGGTCGCGCAGATCGATCTGCAGACATTCACGGCCGAGGAAATCGTCCGCTACCCCTCGAACGACTTTCTGATTCTCGGGACAGTCGCCATTCAGGTCGGGGACGAGATTTGGGTTGGCGGCGTCGCCGGCGGCGACAGGATTGCTCGGTTCCCGGCCCCGTCCCGATAGCGACCGCGTCCCTCGACCCCGGCACGTCGTCCGACGGAGGGACCGCTCGACACAACCGCCGGCGTCGTGTGGTGACCTCGATCTGCTCGGCGAAGTCACCGGTCCTGGCTACCTCGCTCATCCGCCGGGTCGTTGCGGCACGGCTAGCAGTCCGTGGTGAAACCCCGCGTCGCACCGAGAACCGTCGTGGCAATGCCGCGCACGGCCGGTACAAGGCGCGCCGAGGGAGAATACCGGCCTGTATTCGACCGAGAAGC
>JADFPE010000033.1 GCA_022562495.1 Acidobacteriota bacterium | reverse complement strand
CGGACGTCACGTCCGACTCGGACATTGCGGCCTGGATCCGGTCGACGACGTCGAGCGATTTCCATCCCAGCTGCACCTGCCGCATGGGCGACGACGGAAAGGCGGTGGTGGACGAGGAGATGAAGGTCCACGGCATCGAGGACCTGCGGGTGGTCGATGCCTCGGTGATGCCGCAAATCGTCAGCGGCAACCTGAACGCGCCGGTGCAGATGATCGCCGAACGGGCGGCCGACTTCATTCGCGCCCATCCCCAACTGCCCGCCTTCCACGCCCGGTTCCATTTCGACGAACCGGCTCCAGCGGGTTAATACCAAGGAGCGGTGGGTTGCGGGAACACCATGTCGGGGCGAACCAGTGGGGCGGCTGGCGGAGGAGGTATCCGCGCTGGAATATTCATTATCAATGGGTTATACTGACAGAAAGAAAGTTACCCATAAATCTACCCATGATCCGACACGCGCTAGCGGCTCAAAGTTTGCAAAAGAACGAGAGCGGCATCAACACCGGGGTGGCCGCGCCGCTCTCGCGCGCGCCCCCGCCCCCGCGCGCGAGGCCATCAGCATACGAACCCACAACGGAGATGATCATGGCAAAATCAAGGCGACCTGACTTGGACTGGCAAGCCATCGAAAATGACTACCGTGCCGGCATCCTCTCAATCCGGGCGATCGCTCGCATCCATGGCTGCACCCACCCGACCATCCGCGAGCATGCTAAGCGCTACGGTTGGAAACGCGATCTTGGAGGCCGTGTGAGAGAAGCTACCAGGGCGAAACTGGACATGGGGGCGGGCGGACCTTCCAGTGAACTTTCCACCTCCCACGCGCACGCGACCGGGAGGACGGGGGGCGAAGCCGAAGCCGAAATCATCGACGCTGCATCGCGCACCCAGGTTGAGGTGGTCCGCGGCCATCGCCAGGCCATCACCCTGAGCGGCTGACCGGCGGAGCCGGCGACTCGCGGCTCGATTGGAGTGTCTGGGTGGCGGTGGGGGTCGAACAATAGCGCAGATACGACTGCAGGGTGTGATAACTGATGCCGAGCACCTCGCAGGTCCGCCGCTTGTTCCGGTCACAGCGTTCGAGTACGAGCCGCGCGTAGCGGCTACCCCAGGCACGCATCGACTCGGCGCGAGCGACCGACGGAGACAAGACTTCTGTGTAGTCGTGTATGAGCTCCGGCGGCAGATCCGTGAGTCCGAGCACGTCTCCAGTCGTGAGCGCCAACGCCCGTTCGATCACACGTTGCAGCTCGCGCACATTCCCGGGCCAGTCGTAGGTCAACAGCGCCTCAGCGGCGCTCTCCGACAGCGTCAGCTGACGCAGCCCCCGGTGACGCGCCAGGAAATACTCGGCCAGCTCCAGGATGTCTTCGCGATGGCGTCGCAGCGACGGCACCTCCAGTTCCACACCGGCGAGACGGTAGTACAGGTCGGCACGGAACCGGCCGTCGCTCACCAAACCCCGGAGGCATTTGTTCGTCGCTACAACCACGCGGATGTCGACCCGCCGGGGCTCCTGTGCACCGACCCGTTCGATGGCAAGTTCCTGCACGGCTCTGAGCAACTTGGCCTGCGCCAACCTCGAGAGATCGGCGACCTCGTCCAGGAACAACGTGCCCCTGTCGGCTGCCTCGAACTTGCCGCGCCGAGCCCGCACGCCGGTGGCGACGCGGTCTTCGATGCCGAACAGCTCCGCCTCGAGCAACGTCTCGACCAGCGCCGCGCAGTTGACCGCCACGAACGGCCCCCGACGGCGACCGCTCAGGTCGTGCACCTGTCGCGCCACCAGTTCCTTGCCCGACCCGGTTTCCCCCTCGATCAACACGGTGAAATCGGTGGCCGCCACCCGCTCGATCTGCGCTCGCAGGTGTTGCATGCAGGCGCTCGACCCGATGAGCGGCGCCGCGCCATCGCCGAGGCGGCCGTCGCTTTCGGCGGCCGCCTCCAAGCGCGGATCCAGCATCAGCCCGAAGACGCGGGCGGCGTCACGCAACGACTGCCGGTCCCAACCGTCCAACCCGCACGACGGGTCGAGGTCCACCTCGAGATGTAACCCGGGTCGCGCTGGCGTTGGCACCGGAAACCGCAATACGCCGGGGGCGCGGTCATCCGGGTCGGGTATGGCGCCAACTGGTCGGATGGTCAGCCGGGCCGAGCGGATCGGCACGAGGGCGCGTAGCGCGGCGTCGAGGGTGTCGTCGGGTCCAGCCGTTCTCGCTCCGCTGGTCCGCTGGGTTGCCAGGGCCGCAAGAAAGACCGAGAACCGCTGTCGGCGTTCATGGCGCCGACCACGCGGCTGGGGTGTCGATGTCGACGAGGAGGAGTGGGTAGCCATCGCAGATTCGGTCGTACGCACCATAGGGGATCTCCTCGTGTTGTGTATCAAACGGAATGCCACCGGCTGCTGACCCAAAGAACCCCCCAGTTGCATACGTCGGGTGTCGACTGCGATCGCTCATCGCTCGCCGTGGGTAGTTGTTGCCCGGGCACTGCTCGCTAGCTGCCCGTGGTGCACGTCCATCTGCATTCAACCGGCGCCCCTCGACGCACGCGGGACGGGCGGAGCCTGCGAAGGACGCGGCATCCGGCACGGCCGACGCTGGGCTGCTCGTTCAGCGGGGGAACCCACTACCGGGGATTGTCTCGGCGCGCCTGGCCTGGCCGAGCGCGGCATCCATCACGACCGGTGTGGGTGCGATGCGGGACTGTCATCATGGCCTGCTTGAAGGTCGAGTACCTGGTCGAAGACCAGCGCGCCCCGGTACACCACTCCGTGCTCGGGGTCGATCGCCGCCACCCAGGAGCGCGACACCGACCCCGAGACCGTCCAGCTGCCGGTAGCGCCGGTCAACCGCAAGACGGTGCGGGCGCCGGGGCGCAGCTGGGTCGACGTCTCGACCAGCGCCCCGCCGGTCGACAGGTTCACCAGCACGACGTCGAGACCAGGGCGCAACCGCAGTCCCCGCAGCCAGGACAGCTCCGTCGGTATCCTGCGAATGGCGCGACGGCGATCCGGTGTTCGACCCTGCCCTAGCGTGCCGTCCACGACCCGGTCTCGTGTCGAAACTCCAGTACTCTGGTGCGTCCGGTGGCTCCGAGCACCCGCACCGCGTACTGCCGTCCTTTCCGGCTGCGCAGGAAGATCGTGCCGCTGGTGGCGGTGCCAAGCGGGCTGAAGGTGAGCGTGTCCGCAGAACCCAGCCGGACCGGGTCGGCATCTCCCATCAGGGGGCCACCATCCGATATCCGGGTCACCCCTGCCGCCACGCCGAACGTGACCCCTGGGAAGCGATCGCCGATCCGCTCCACCGGGGTGATCGGCGTGTCGATGCCGCTGCGAATATCGCGGCTGCGCAACCCGTTGCCGTTTCCGTCGACATACACCGCATAGTGGTACGTGGCGCCTGCCTGTTCGAACCGTAGTCCAACGCGGGTCGATCGCGTCGCGGCCTGGACTCTGGTCAAGCGTACCAGCCCCGCGATGTGACGCGCCGCCGCCGCCGCACGAGCGTCGTCCAGTCCCCCCAAGATCGACGGCAGCGCGATGGCCGCCGTGAGAACCAGCAGCGCCAGCACGAGGACCAACTCCAGCAAGGACACACCGCCCCCACCGAGACGCCGCCGGTGGCCGCCGGACCACGGCGGAATCCTCGGGTCGGGCCAGGCGTCCGGCGCGCCCCGGAGGAACGCCTCCAGGGCGCGCCGACCTCGAGCGTTAGTCGCGGGCATCCGGCTTCGGCGTTGTGCCGACCGTGACCAGGGGCCGCAATCTCAGGAAGCTCCGCTCGCCGATGCCGCGCACGTTCATCAGCTCCTCGATCTTCTTGAAGCCGCCGTTCTCCTGGCGATATTCGATGATCCGCGCGGCGGTCACCTCTCCGATGCCAGGCAGGCTTTCGAGCTGCGCGGCGTCGGCCTGGTTCAGATCGATCAGCTCGCCCGCCGCACGCTGACCGGCCGACGCCGCCACATCCTGGGCCGCCTCCACCCACGCCGGACCCGCGCAGAGGGCCAGTACCACCATCACACTCCAGATGAGTCGTCGCATCCTCTTTCCTCCTTTTCCGAATGACAGGCATGGTCGCCGACCCGCACCGGGCCGGACGACCGCTCACGGGCGGCCCCGCCGCCGGCCGCGTCGGCAGGTCGGGCACGAACGCCGACCGGTGTCAGCGGGGCCACCCGGGTTGGTCGCAAGAACGACGCCAGCCACAGGGGAGCGCGCGGAGGGAATGTGAACGTCTGCGTTTACTAGGAGTTGCAGAGCACTGCGATGTCAGGACGGTCACGGGGTGGCCTGCGCGACGACGGAGATGGCACCCCGGGTTGGCATGCCTCGCGACCTGACGAACACCGGTGCGGGCACCGCCGGCTTCGGCAACGCATCAGCGGTTGGCATGGCGCCGGCTGTCTGCGGTGCCGGTCCAACGTCGCACCGGGACCGATCGGAGGCTTACCGGTCAGGCCCTGTGTCGGCCGTTCGTGAGCGACCGGCGAGCAGCAACCCCGCCAGCGCGGGGGGACCCAGCAGCAGCAGTTCCCACCACATGGCGCCTGCCAGTCCAACCCAACACTCCGTGAGCCAGTACTGTCGACAGACCGGCGGGAACCAGTGATAGGGAGACAGATAGAAGGTCTGATCGAACGGCCAGAACGCCATGATGCCGATCGGCGCAACCGTGTCGGTCCCCAACCAGTCGAGCAGCACGTGCGTACCGTAGGCCGCCGCCGCCGCGAGCCACACCGCGGGGCGCCGATCGACGACCGCCATCAGCCCACCCGCCGCCAGTGCCGCGGCGACCGTATGGGTCACTCCACGATGTCCGCCCAAGAAGAAGTCGATGTCCGCCAGCATGCCGAACAGGCCGCAGACCGCAGGCATCGGGACCCGCCATTGTCCGAACGAGACGTTCGACGCGCTCCGACCCGCCACCAGGGCTCCGGCGGCGATGCCGCCCAGCGCATGACCGAGAGGTGTGGGCATCTGGTGTCCCGAGTCAGAAGGTCGGATACCAACGCGGCCGGGAGGAGCTCTCGCGTATCATGACCCATACTCACGCTGAGGAGAGCATGATGAATCATCTGCCGACCACGCGGTACACCCGCGCTGGCGCGTGCCGGGCCATGACCCTCGTCGCCATGGCGCTGCTGACCGGACCGGTCGGGGTGCACACGCAGGCGCCGGCCCCGGCGACCCTCGACATCTACTGGATTGACGTGGAGGGCGGCGCAGCGACCCTGGTCGTCACCCCCGAGCGCGACGCGGTGCTGATGGACACCGGGTGGCCCAGGGCGGACGCGCGAGACGCCCGGCGCATCCAGGCGGCCATGCGCGATGCCGGCATCACCGAGATCGACTACCTGCTCATCTCGCACTTCCATCAGGACCATGTTGGCGGGCTCGCGGCACTGGCGGAACGGGTGCCGATCGGCCAGATCGTCGACCACGGCGACAGTGTGGAACGCGACCGCGAACAAGGTCGAGCGATCTGGGAGGACTATCTCGCGTTAGCGGAAGGCCGACGGCGGACGGTCACAGCGGGCGACAAGTTGCCGCTCCGGCGGATCGAGTTTTCGTTTGTGGCATCACACGGCGCGTTCATCGAGACGCTGGAGCCGCGGCCCCCGAACCGACTCTGTGCGACCGCGGTCGCCGGTCCGGTCGACCAGGGCGAGAACAGCAGAAGCCTCGGCTATCTGCTGTCGCTCGGCGGCTTCCAGTTTCTGAACCTGGGCGACCTCACACCCAACCACGAGTACGACCTCGCGTGCCCGGAGAACCGCCTGGGTGTCGTCGATCTGTATCAGGTGCCGCACCACGGCGGGGGGGGCGCGGCGCGACCGGAGCTGACCTGGGCGCTCCAGCCGACCGTGGCGGTCACCAACAACGGCCCGCGCAAAGGGGGCAGCCCCGCGTCGTATGCGGTCGTGCGGGACGCACCGGGCATCCAGGACGTCTGGCAGCTGCACCGGCCGCTCGGTGCCGAGGCCGCCAGCAACACCGACCCGCGGCTGATCGCCAATCTCACCGAGGAGGACGACTGTCTCGGATACTGGATCAAGGCCACGGTGCAGCCGGATGGACGCAGCTGGACGATGACCAACGGCCGGACCGGGTACAGCCGCAACTACCTGTCGAAGTAGTCGCGGCGCCGACACCGGCTTGGGGCCCGCGCAAGAATAACTTCCCTTTTTCGGCCGCCGATCCATCCCGCCTGGCGGCGTTGCTCGTTGGTCGAATACTGCCCGTATGCTCCCTCCTCGCGCCTGGCACTGGCCGAGCGCGGCATGAGTACGACGCCCCAACATGGGAACGTATTCTTGCGCGGACCCTCAGTCGCCGATTTCGATCTCGATCGCGCCCGCTTCCACACGCACCGGGTAGCGGTGCAGGTTCCCGCCGGCGGGCGGGGTCAGCGCCGTCCCGTCCGCGATCCGGAACTGCGCGCTGTGCCACGGGCAGGTGACGATGCCGTTCTCGCACAGCCCTTCCGACAGCGGGCCGCCCACATGCGTGCAAGCGTCGTCGAACGCCACCAGGGTGCCGTTCTCGTTGAACAGCGCAATCTTCCGATCACCGATCCTGATGCACTTCACCGTGCCCGGCGCCACGTCGCCATCGTTCCCCGCCTTCACGTAGCTCGCCATCCTCGAGTCCCTCCCCCGTTGCCTTCAACTGAGCGGCGTGTGCTCCAGGCCATGCGCCGCCGCCACAGCGGCATGGGTGACCCGCCCCTCGACGAGATTCACCCCGGCCGAGAGCGCCGGATTCTGTGTGGCGGTCTGCCAGCCGCGGTCGGCGATCTCGAGGGCGTAGGCCATCGTCGCGTTGGTCAGCGCGTAGGTCGACGTGTGCGGCACCGCACCCGGCATGTTCGACACACAGTAGTGTACGACGCCATGCTCGACGTACCGCGGGTCGCGATGGGTGGTGGGCCGGCTCGTCTCGGCGCACCCGCCCTGGTCGACTGCCACGTCGACGAGCGCCGAGCCGTCCTCCATCTGCCGCAGATGCTGCCGGGTGACCAAACGCGGCGTCTTCGCGCCTGGAATCAGCACCGCGCAGATCACGAGATCCGCCGCCCTCACGGCGCTCTCGATGTTCGCCGCATTGGACATCAGCGTCGTCACGTGCCCCTGCACGACATCGCGCACGTAGGCCAGCCGCAGCGGATTGATGTCGATGATCGTCACGTCCGCCCCGAAGCCGACCCCGACGACACAGGCATTCAGCCCGACGATGCCGGCGCCGATAATCGTCACCCGGCCCCGCCGCACGCCGGACACGCCAGGCAACAGGAGCCCCTTGCCGCCCGAGATCCTCTCGAGCGACGTGGCGCCCGCCTGGATCGACAGCCGCCCGGCCACCTCGGACATCGGGACCAGCAGCGGCAACGTGCCGTCCTCGAGCTGCACGGTCTCGTAGGCGATGCCGACGATCCGACGGTCGAGCAACTGCTCGGTCAGCACCTTCGACGCCGCCAGGTGCAGATAGGTGAAGAGCACCTGCCCCGGCCGCATCAGCTCGAGCTCGGGTCCCAGCGGCTCCTTCACCTTCAGGATGAGGTCGGCCCGTTCCCAGACCTCGCCGGCAGTTTCCACATTCGTGGCGCCCACCCGCATGTAGGCGGCGTCCGGAATGGCGCTGCCCTGGCCGGCGCCGGCCTGCACGATGACGTCGTGCCCGTGCGCACGGAACGCCGCCACCCCGGAGGGCGTGATCGCCACCCGGTTCTCGTCCGGCGTGACCTCGGTGGGTACCCCTACTCGCATCAGGTGTCCTCACCACACCGCCCCCGCGGCGGTCCGGCGTCAGGCGCTTCTATTCTTGCGCCGCGACGGCGGGAGCGCCACCCCGCTCCCGCACAGCCTCACACGTGGTTCCCCGACACGCGCCATCTGCGATCAACCGGGAGACGCCCTCACGTCGGCACGACCGACCGGGAGCCCACTCCGGCGCCGTGGCGGACGCTCGACGCACGGCACAGCGACCGCCTGCGCTACAATGGCGCCGCCGGCAACACTGTTGCCACCCAGCCCCGGCTCACGAGGACGCGCAGATGCGTATCACGCAACGAACCGCCGGAGGGGTCACCATCCTCGATCTCAACGGTCGCTTGACCCGGGACGACGGGTATGGCGAGATCCGGGCAACGTTGGGTCCGCTCCTCAAACAAGGGCACACCCAGTTTCTGCTGAACCTGGCGGACGTGCCCTACATGGACAGCACCGGGATCGGCGAGCTGATCAGCGTGTTCATCACCGTGCGGAACCACAAGGGCACGCTCAAGCTCCTCACGCTCACCGACCGGATGCGGGAGCTGTTCGAGGTCGCCAAGCTGGTGCAGGTGTTCGACGTGTTCGACGACGAAGCCGACGCGCTGCAGAGCTTTTGAAGGGAGAGCACCGATGGGCACGATGACGTTGGCCGTACTATCCCTGCTGCCGATCGCGACGGTCGCGGTCTTTTTGGTCGTGCTGCGTTGGCCCGCCAGCCGGGCCATGCCGCTGAGCTTTGTTGTCGCCGCCGTCCTGGCGTTGACGGTCTGGCAGGTGCCCGTGGTCCAGGTCGTGGCCGCCACGATCAACGGGCTCATCGTGGCGTCGACGCTCCTCTTCATCATCTTCGGCGCCATCTTGTTGTTGAACACGCTGCAGGAGAGCGGCGCAATCAAAACGATCCGGCAGGGTTTCACGAGCATCACGCCCGACCGTCGGGTGCAGGTGATCATCGTGGCCTGGCTGTTCGGGTCCTTCATC
Source organism: Acidobacteriota bacterium (assembly GCA_022562495.1). Taxonomy (GTDB): domain Bacteria; phylum Acidobacteriota; class Vicinamibacteria; order Vicinamibacterales; family UBA8438; genus NP936. The sequence continues at coordinate 18,419 of JADFPE010000033.1, read as the reverse complement.
GAGGGCTCGGCCGGGTTCGGCACGCCGGCGGCGGTCGCCGTGCCGCTCCTCGTGGGGCTCGGGTTCCCCGGCATGGCGGCGGTCATGGCCGGCATGATCATCCAGAGCACCCCGGTCTCGTTCGGTGCGGCCGGGACGCCCATCCTGGTGGGCGTCAACACCGGTCTCTCCGCCGACCCGGCCATCGCGGTGTATGCCGCGGGAATCGGCTATGCCGACTGGAACGACTACCTGGCCTTCATCGGTCTCCGTGTCGCCACGCTGCACGCGATCGCTGGCACGTTCGTGCCGCTGATTCTCGTCTCTTTCATGACCCGCTTTTTCGGCAAGAATCGGTCGTTCGTCGAGGGTCTCGAGCTCTGGAAATTCGCACTCTTCGGCGCGTTCGCAATGACCGTTCCGTATTACCTCGCCGCGCGCTTCCTGGGACCGGAGTTTCCGGCCTTCCTCGGCGGCCTCACCGGTCTCGCCATCGTCGTGGTGGCAGCCCGGGCCGGTTTTCTGATGCCCCCATCGGACAAGATCTGGGATTTCGACACGAAGGACAACTGGCTGCCCGACTGGACCGGCAGCGTGCATCCGAAGGACGTGACCCACCACAGCGGCGGCATGGGGATGGTCATGGCGTGGTCGCCCTATGCGCTGGTTGCCGTGCTGTTGCTCATCACGCGGCTGCGCTTCCTGCCGTTCGGCAGGTGGCTGCAGACCTGGACGCTCAGCTGGTCCAACATCTTCGACACCGACATCTCGGCCAGTGTCCAGCCGCTCTTCTTGCCCGGCACGATCTTCATCGTGGCATCGCTCGCCGCCTGGGCGATGCACCAGATTCCCGGACGGGCCTACAAGGAGTCGTGGTCGACCTCCCTGCGTGTCACGATGGCCGCGTCGATGGCGCTCGTCTTCACGGTCCCGATGGTACAGGTCTTCCTCAACACCGGTGGCGGCGCCGCCGGGTACGAGCGGATGCCGATCGCCTTGGCGGACGGTGTGGCGGCGCTGACGGGCTCGGCTTGGCCGATCTTCGCGACGTTCATCGGCGGCATCGGTGCGGCGGTGGCGGGCAGCAACACCGTCAGCAACATGATGTTCTCGGAGTTCCAGTTCGGCATGGGCGAGCGTATCGGGGTCGACCCGAGCTGGATCGTCGCGCTGCAAGCGGTGGGCGGGGCTGCCGGCAACATGATCTGCGTCCACAACGTCGTCGCGGCCTCGGCGGTCGTGGGGCTCCTCGGCCGCGAAGGCGCCGTGATCCGGCTGACCCTCGCCCCGTTCGTCTATTACGCGTTGTTGCCGGGCGCGATCGGCTACGCCATCGTGTTCTACGCCGACAAGGGCATCTTGAATGCCGGGACGATCATCGTGGCGTTGATCCTGGGGCTGGCGGTCTACGTCATTGCGCGCTATGGCCGGACGCCGTCCGAGACGGGATAGGATGAAGATCTTCACCCTCGCCACACTCGACAGCGAGCCGTCCGACCCGAACACGTTCGTGGGCCGTGCCCGGTTGACCCGGATGAGCGACGCCGCCGCGCATCCGCAGACCAACGTCTACCGCGTGGCGTTCGAGGCGGGCGCCCGGACCAACTGGCACAGCCACACCGGCCCGCAGTTGCTCCAGATCGTCGACGGAACGTGCCGTTTCCAAAAGGACGGGGAGCCGGTGCGTGAGGCCGCGGTCGGGGACCTGATCTCCATCGAGCCGGGCGAACGTCACTGGCATGGCGCCGCGCCGGGCGGCCCGATGACGCACGTCGCGGTCAACATCGACGCGACGACCAGTTGGTATGCGCCGGTCACCGAGAAAGAGTACGTCGGTCAAGCACAGTCCGGCTAAGCCTCCTTGGCTTCGGGCTTTGGGCGCTCTGAATGCCCTGTCTCCGTCGGGCACGGCTTTCGCCGCGCCTCGCAGGCCTGAAGGCCTGCGCCACAGAAGAAAGCCGACCGGGCTGCAGTAGGCACTCCCTTCCTGATGACCTTCTGCCCCGCTCATCCTGAGCAGAGCTCAGAGCGCTCTTGTCGAAGGACTGTCTCCTGCCTCTTGTCTCTCCCCCGTCCTACTCATATCGGTTCACCGGTGACGGCCCGTACGACAGCCAGGTGCGGGTGTTCGGCACCTGCCCCACGCCAGGTTTCGACCAGTCACACACTCCGTCGGAGAAGATCGACTCGAGCCGAGCCATCTCCTCTGGGGTGAACGGGACAGCATAGTCGCCCGGGTCGATCGGCTTCAGCTGGCACTTCAGCACGTCGCTCGTCAGCGGTCCACCCGCCACCATCCGCGCCCCCGCGTGCGGCGGGTACAGCGCGTTGCACCGGCCCTCGGTGTTGTCGAAGATGGCGTCACGGTCGAAGACGGCCGGCTCGACGATCTCGAGGCCGTCATCGTTCCAGCAGGCATCCTGCAGCTCAACCGGCTTCGCTCGCACCACCTTCATCGCCAGGTCGTCGGTCGTCTCGTCGAGCGCGATCACGTCGAGCCAGTCGTTCATCAGGGCGAGGTTCTCGTCCGCCCGCGAGAGCGGCGTCCCATGGCGCTGGATGATGTAGTTGTCCGCGTGCCCGTTGTCCCGGATGAGCCGTTGGCGGGTGACGAACGAGTAGTAGCTGGCATGGAAGTTCGCCACGTGGTCGAGATAGTTGCGCTCGTCGATGATCGGGGTCGTTGCCAGCCCACCACCACCGCTCGTCACACGCCCGGTCTCATAGGCGATCCGGATCGCGTCAGGGTCTCCCTCGGCGCGCTCCGGACGCCACTGGAACTCGATGTCCCACCCCCCGACGTGCTCGTTCAGGTCGAGAAACAGATCCATGTCAATCAACCCTGCGTTCAGCGCCTCGAGACCGTATTGCACCCCGACGTTGTCCTGGGGGCTGCGTCCGAACTCACGCACCGGCGTCGGCTCGATCTCGTCATACCGACGTGTCCCGAACACATTGCGCATCCCGTCGTAGATCGAGCACCGGACGCCGTCCGGGTTGTCTACCGGGTGATACCGGGCCTCCACCGGGATGGCATCCGGACAATCGTCCGGACCGATCCGGTTGGGCCGCGGCCCGAGTGACCGGTCGCAGACCTCCCAGGCCGCCCAACCGCCGATCGCGTTCTTGACCTCGTCCGTCAAGGGCGGCTCCCGGGTGTTGAGGTAGTTCCGCAGCGGCAACCGGCACTCGGCCGTGTCGATGAAATAGGTGATTGCGTCTGGAAACGTCAGGGTCGGCAGAATGCCGTCCAGAATGCCGGGATACGCGCCGGCGATCAGCAGCTGTTGCATGGCACCGCCCGAGCCGCCCCACCCGACCGTGTGCAGCGGCGGCCCGTAGGTCTCGGCGAACCGCTCCTTCACCATCATGGTGGTCTCGGCCGAGAGCACGTCGTTGCACCCGCCCTGCGCGTTGACGTTCAACGTCGACGACGCCAGGCCGTACCCCTGGGACAGGATGTTGTCGCGTAGCACCCCGCCGGTGCCGGTGCCCTGGAAGAACCCTGCTTCGCACCCGCCGCCGTAGGTGTAGACCAAACGACCGTTCCACCCGGCCGGTGGCGCCCACGGGGTCGGCGGTGGCGCCGACGGGTCGACGAGGACTGCGGTCTGATAGATCGCCCGGTTGATGGTCCCGGTCTCCAGCCGCACGATGTAGGGCACCCTCCGGCCCTCGGTGGTTGTCGTCTCGGCCAGGTCGGTCGGTCTCGACGCGTCGTCCGGCATCGGCGCGAACATCGGCTCCGGTCCGGTCGTGCGGTAGACGAAGTCCACACGTGTGTCGAGCGAGCAGTCCTCGCCGTGGGCCTCGCCCAGCAGCACCTCACCGTTACCGATCGCGAACCGCCGCGCCTCGCCGTCGCGTCCGGGCCCGAGCTCCCCGAGACAGAAATACGGGTCGAGGGGCTCCCCAGAGAAGATCGGCCCGTCGGCCCAGTTCGTCAGCGTCAGATTCGACCGGGCGTCCCCCAGGCTGACGGTCACGGTACTGTCGCCCTCGGCCAGGCCCTCGAGCAACCCCAGGAGCGCGCGTCCCGGACGACCCAGCCGGTCGGCCGGCGCCTCGCGAAACGCGTTGGTCACGTCGGTCCCGTTGAGCGACACGGACACGGCCGCCGCATCCGCGTCCGCCGGCAGCTCCACCCGCACCAGCGCGTTCCCCCCGCTGACCAGATGCGCCGGGGTCGGCACGGTCGTCAACTGCAGCGCACCGGCCACGTCCACACCCGGCGCGCCGTCGACACAGGCATCCGCGCCGAGCGCGCAGGCGATGCCCACCGCTCCCGCCATTACACCGCTCCAGCGTCTCCCCCCACTCATCATCTGGTCTCTCCTTACCTACCACCCGCAGGACCGGCCCGCGTTCTGCTCGTCCAACCACACCTGCAACGGCGCAAAGTAGTCCAACATCGCGGTGGCGTCCATCTCCCGTTGGCCCGTGACCACCTCGAGCGCGTCCGGCCAGGGCCGGCTGGCGCCCATCTCGAGCATGGCGTTCAAGCGTTCACCCGCCTCCAGACTCCCGAAGATCGAGCAGCGGTGCAGCGGCCCCTCGACACCGGCAACCTCGCACAGCGCGCGATGGAACTGGAACTGCAGGATGTGCGCGAGAAAATACCGCGTGTAGGGCGTGTTCGCCGGAATGTGATACTTGGCCCCGGGGTCGAAGTCTGCCTCGCTCCGCGGCACCGGCGCGCGGATACCTTGATACTCGATCCGGAGATCCCACCACCCCTGATTGAACGCCACGGGGGCGATCTCACCGGAAAACACCTTCCAGCGCCATTGGTCCACCATCAGCCCGAACGGTAGAAACGCAACCTTGTCGAGCGCCAGCCGCAGCAGCAGTCCCAGGTCCCGATCCGCCGGCGGCACCCGGCGTAGCAGACCGACCTCAACCAGATACTCCGGTGTGATCGACAGCGCGATGGTATCGCCAACCCCTTCGTGAAACCCATCGTTGGCGCTCGTGCGATGCAGCGGTGACTGGTGCTGATAGGCGCGCTGGTAGTAGTTGTGCCCGAGCTCGTGATGAATGGTGACGAAGTCCTCGGCATTGACCCCGATGCACATCTTGATCCGGACATCCGATTCGAAGTCCAGATCCCACGCGCTCGCGTGACACACCACGTCCCGATCGACCGGCTGCACGAAGAGCGACCGCTCCCAGAAGGTGGCCGGCAGCGGGTCGAACCCGAGCGAGCTGAAGAACCGCTCTCCGTAACGCACCATCTCGAGCGGGTCCACCCGATTCGACTCGAGCAGCCGGGTCAGGTCGTACCCGGGGTCGGACCGCGCCGGGCCGACGATGTCGTAGATGTTCGCCCACGTCTGGCTCCACATGTTGCCGAGCAGGTGCGCCGGAATCGGCTCGTCGGGCGGCACCACGGCCGACCCGTACTCGTCGGCCAGCTTGGCACGCACATGACAGTGCAGCGACTCGTAGAGCGGGCGCACCTGGCTCCAGAGCCGTTCGAGCTCGGCGGTGAACGCGTCCGGCGGCATGTCGTAGCCGGCCCGCCACAGCTCACCGAGATCGGTGAACCCGAGGTCGCGCGCGCCGGCGTTCGCCAGCTCCGCGAACCGCGCATAGGGCGACCGCATCGGCGGCGAGATGGTGCGCCACCCGGTCCAGAGGTCGAGTAACTCGTCGGTGTCCCGGCTCTCGGCGAACAACCGCTCCATCTGCGCCAGGTCCAGACAGTCTTCACCGTTACCAGGGCAATACACGCCCGTACCGTATGTGCTCTCCATCGACGTCGTGATCCCGGCCAGCTCCGCCTGGAGCGCCGGGTCGGCCGGCGCCGCCAGCTCCATCGACGTCTTCAGCAGCAACAGCTTGCGTCGGGTCTCCTCTGCCACCGCGACCCCATCGAAACGGGCCGCCGCACTCGCCAGCTCCATCGTCGCGCCGAGGACGACCGTCTGCGCACGCGCGGCGATGGCGGTCGTGTCGTCGGTGATGAAATTACTCTGCACCCAGGCGGCGCGCTCGGCATCGATCCACACCGCCAGCAGGCGCGCCTCCGCGTCGTCCACGAAGGCCCGCGCCTCCTCGACCGTCGGTCCCGGCTCGGCGCACCCCGAGACCAGCATCGCCATCAGCAGACCGGCGAGCGGCGGTATCCGCGTCCCGGTCGTCGCGTGTCGCATGCGTACTGTCCCCCGATCGGGCCGGATTATACTCGGTCCGTCCACGCTGGCTGGACATCGTCCACGCGGTGGCATCGTCAGGTTCCATGCGCGCTCGCCGCGGACAGATGTCCAGTCCCCGCGTCGCGGGGTGGTAACGAACGACAGTCTCGCGATGCTGCGCCAACCGTCGTGTGGGCGATGTGCAGGCGCAGCGTCGTTAGAATCGCACGGAGGGAGTAGACACGATGCCCGACGCGGTGTTGGCGCTCGACCAGGGAACCACCGGCAGCACGGCGCTGGTCTTCTCGCACGACGGCGCGGTGATCGGCCGGGCCTATGGTGAAATCAGCCAGACCTACCCCGAGCCCGGGTGGGTGGAACAGGACCCGCGCGAGATCTGGGAGACCAGCCGTCGGGTCATGCAGGAGGCGGTCGCCGACGCGGGGCTCGGCCGCGGCGATCTGAAAGCGATCGGCATCGCCAACCAGCGTGAGACCACGGTCGTGTGGGACCGGTCCACCGGCACGCCGGTGCACCCGGCCATCGTCTGGCAGAGTCGACAGACTGCGCCGCAGTGCGAGGCCATGACCCGGGCCGGACTCGAGGCGACCATTCGCGAACGCACCGGTCTGCTGATCGACCCCTACTTCTCCGGCAGCAAGATCCGCTGGATCCTGGAACGCTATCCCGACACGGTCGAGCAGGCCCGCCGCGGTGCGCTCCTCTTCGGTACCATCGACACCTGGTTGATCTGGCAGCTGACCGGCGGCGCGGCGCACGTCACCGACCCGACGAACGCCGCGCGCACGCTGCTCTACAACATCCACGAACGCGAGTGGGACCCTGTGTTGCTGGAGGCGTTGGATATCCCGCGCGCGATGCTCCCCGAGGTCCGGCCGAGCGCGGGCCTCTTCGGTGAGACGCGCGTGGAGGCGCCCGTCTCCGGTGTGCCAATCACCGGCGTCGCCGGCGACCAACAGGCGGCGCTCTACGGACAGGGCTGCTGGGACCCCGGCATGGCCAAGAACACCTATGGCACCGGCGCCTTCGTGGTCGCCAATCTCGGCCGGCACCGGCCCTCATCGCACGGCGGACTGCTCACGACCATTGCGTGCGACCAACACGGTCAGCCGGTGTACGCGCTCGAAGGATCGATCTTCGTCGCCGGGGCGCTGATCCAGTGGTTTCGGGACGAGCTGGGTCTGTTGGCATCGGCGGCCGAAAGCGAGGCGGTCGCGACCGAGGTGGCCTCGACCGAGGGGGTCTACATCGTGCCGGCGTTCACCGGTCTGGGCGCACCGCACTGGGACATGCACGCCCGGGGCGCCATTCTCGGTCTCACACGTGGGGTCGATCGCCGGCATCTCGTGCGGGCGGCGCTCGAGGCGATGGCATACCAGACCGCTGACGTCGTGGAGGCGATGGCGACCGACGGGGCGATGCCCATCCGCGAGCTGCGGGTGGACGGTGGCGCCAGCGCGAACAACTTCCTGATGCAGTTCCAGGCCGATCTACTGGGTATCACCATCGACCGGCCGCGGCTGATCGAGACCACGGCGACCGGCGCAGCCTTTCTCGCAGGCCTCGGCGCGCAGTTCTGGTCGACGCCGGACGACATCGCCGGTGTGCGACAGTGCGACCGCCGGTTCGAGCCCCGGATCGACGACGCGGAACGGGCCACGCGCTTGAGCGGATGGCGCCAGGCGGTCGATCGGGTCCGCACCCGGTAGGGCCCTCTACTCTATGGCGTCAGGTTTTTGGCTACAGACTTCAGGCGTTCACAGCGACCTACTTGCTGGCCAGCGCACATTCCGCCTGCCACCGGTCGATCAGCCCGCCGGCGACCAGAATGGTGTCGGCGCGATCCGAACCGGTCGACACGATCGAGATCGGTACCCCGGTCACCGCCTCGATCCGTTTCAGGTAGGCCTGCGCCTGCGGCGGTAGATCTTCGTATCGGCGGACGCCGGCGGTCGGGCTCGACCATCCCGGCAGCACTTCATACACCGGCTCACACGCCGCCAGTGTCGCGGCGTTCGACGGGAACTCGGTCAGGACCTCGCCCGCGTGCCGGTAGCCGGTGCACAACGGAATCTCGTCGAGTCCATCCAGCACGTCGATCTTCGTGACCGCGAGCGCATCCAGCCCGTTGATCCGCACCGCGTAGCGCACTGCCACCGCGTCGTACCACCCGCATCGACGTGGACGGCCGGTCGAGGCGCCGTACTCGCGGCCACTCTCGCGCAACTGATCCCCCATTGCGCCGTGCTGCTCGGTCGGCAGCGGGCCCTCGCCGACCCGCGTCGTATAGGCCTTCGCGATGCCGAGCACCGCGCCGATCGACCGCGGGCCCACACCCAGCCCGGTACAGAGCCCGCCAACCGTGCTGTTGGACGACGAGACGAACGGATACGTGCCGTGGTCGATGTCGAGCAAGGTCCCCTGCGCGCCCTCGAACAGGACGCACTGGCCTGCCTCCATGGCCCTCGTCAGGAAGAGCGAGGCATCGCCCACCCAGCGGTCGAGCCGCGCCCAGGCCGCCCGCAGGTGCCTATGCAAGGCGCGCCAGTCGGTCTCGGTGCCACCGATCGCACGGTTCCGAGCCGACACGTTCTGCCGGATCGCCGATGCCAGCGGACCATCGTCCGACGTGTCACCGAGATCCGCCATGCGGATCCCCCGGCGTGCCACCTTGTCCTCGTAGCTGGGCCCGATGCCACGCGACGTCGTGCCGATCCGCTGGTCGCCGCGTCGGGCCTCGGCGAGCACCTCGAGCTCACGGTGATACGGCAGGATGACATGCGCCTTGTCGCTGATCAGCAGCCGGTCACCGACTTCGATCCCCTGCGTCGCCAGCGTCTCGATCTCGGCGAACAATGCGTCCGGATCGACCACGACCCCGTTGCCGATCACGCACCGCACACCGGGGTGGAGGATGCCGGAGGGGAGCAGATGCAAGATGAACTGCGCGTCGCCCACGTTCACCGTGTGGCCGGCGTTGTGTCCACCCTGGTAGCGCGCAACGATCGACACGTGCGGCGTGAGCAAGTCGACGATCTTGCCCTTGCCTTCGTCACCCCACTGCGCGCCAATGACCGCGAGATTCACGCTCGTCCTCTGTGCACGTCTAGCAGTCCGTGGTGGAGGTCCCGGTGCATTCGACCGGCGCCGCATCCCGCATGGTCGGCGCTGCGCTGCTCCCTCAGCGGGGTCGAAGACTGCCGGTGTGCCCCCTCGTCGCGCCGTACGACCCGCGCGCTGCACCGAATCTTCTGTACAACGCTGGACCGTCACCCTGCACGGCACATGGCCAAGCGCGAGCGACCGATCGTAGCAGAAGGCGGTACACCGCGCACCACCCGCAACACCTCTCTGCATTGCGGCGCAGGCACCAAATGGGCAGGCGCACGATACCAGCAAAGTCAAGGGAAAAATTATTTTCGCGGGACCGGATTGCGTTTGACAACCTGTTCGCTCTTCCTTATCTTCTATCGTTCCGAGTGAACATCTGTTGCGCTGTTACACGCCGACGCGGCGACACTTCAAAGAGAGCGCGTGCTGGCTGAGCGAGCTGCCATCGAACGGAGAATTTTCGCCGCACTCGAGGCGACGCCGCCACGCATCCCGATACTCGTCGGCGGGTGCGGCAGTGGCCGCACCTCCCTGCTACGGCGTCTGCACGAGCTGCTTGGACCGGAGACGGAGTACATCGACGTCGAACGCATCGCGACGACCCCCGAGGCCTTCCTCTCGTCCGTCACACACGCGACTCGCTGCCAGGCGCCCGAGATGCCGCCCGGCACCGCCGACACCCGCGCCGCCCAGGCCGCGTTTGACCGCCTCCGTCACTTCCTCGAGCACGCGCGCACCCCGAGCGGCAGCCGCGTCACGTTCCTGCTCGACGACGCACTCGAGATCCGAACGTTCGAGAGCTTTCCGGGACTACGCGGCGTGCTGCGCGAGTTCTGGCAGACCCTGTGCAAGAGTTCCAACCGGTTCGTGCTGACCACCCGTTTCGTCAGCCGCACGCTGCGACTGTTTCGCGACGCCCCGGACCGCTTCGAGTTCGTGCATCTGCCCCCGTTGACCCCGCGCGAGGTCACGACGACGCTGGTCCGGCTCGAGATCGGTGACACGGACGACGAACGGATCGAGCTGGCCCGGATTCTCCACGCGCTGACCGACGGGCGTCCGTTGTATTTGCGTTTGCTCGCCGAGGCCACCGCCACCATGGGCGCTGGAGACCCGGTCAGCGCGCTGGCGGCGCAGATGGCACCCGGCGCCCCGCTGTCGATGGCCTGTCGGTTCAGTTACGAGCTGCGGCTACACCGCGCGAGGGGCTATGGAGCGCTGAAAGCGATTCTCCAGGTGCTGGCGAGAGACGAGCCGCTGACGCTGACGGAGATCGCGCACCGTGTCGGTCGCACGCCGGGCTCGACCAAGGACTACCTGTCGTGGCTCGAGGATGTCGACCTGCTGAATGTGCAGCAAAAGCGCTACAGTTTTGCCGACCCTGTGCTGCGGCTCTGGGTGCGCCTGCACGGACGCGCGACACCACCCGGAGACGAGGACCTGGCCCGGGAGGCCCAGGAGTACGCCGTCCATCGCTTCCCCTACATGGAGCCGACGATGGCCATCGCCGAGCCGCCCGCCGCAACGACCGACGGCGGGGTGCGTGAGCGCTCCTGGAACATGATCGAGATCGACTGATCACGCTGGGACACAGCGCGCGCCGCCTCCTCCCTTCCTGCTCTGCGCACCGCGCACGGCGTGGCGTCGCCGACGGGGCAGCGGGCCCGAGGTGAGGGTGCGCCGCACTCGCTCAGACGCCCGTTCGCACGACCGGTAGCGCGCGTTCAGCGGCCTGCTGCTCCGCCTCCTTCTTGGTACGCCCTTCCCCGTGCGACAGCGCACGCTGCCCGATCCACACCTCGATCTCGAACACCCTCCGGTGCGCCGGTCCTTTCTCACCGACGAGGCGATACTGCGGCAAGCCCATGCCGTGCGACTGCACCCACTCCTGCAGTGCCGACTTGTGGTCGGCCGGCAGCCCGGGGATGAGCCCGCCGGCCTGGACCGCGTCGAGCTGCGGCCTGAACCAGCGCTCGATGAATCGCTCCGCTCCCTCGATGCCCCCATCGAGGTACACCGCGGCCACCACCGCCTCGAACGTGTTCGCGATGAGCGACCGCTTCCGCCGTCCCCCCGTCTTCTCCTCGCCGCGTCCGAGCAACAGGTGCTCACCCAGCCCCAGCTCCTCGCCCACCCGGGCCAAGGCGGTGGTCGACACGAGCATGGCCCTCGCCTTCGACTTCTGCCCTTCGTCCCAGTCCGGACACTCGCGAAACAAGCGATCCGAGATGATGAAGCCCAGCACCGCATCCCCCAGGAACTCGAGCGATTCGTTGTCCCGCACCCCGCCGCTGGCGTCCTCGTGTGCGCGCGACCGGTGCGTCAGCGCATGCTCGAGCAACCCCGGGTCGGTGAAGCGATACCCCAGTGCCTCTTCGACCGCGCGGAACTCATCCCGGATCCGGGTGACCCGGTCCGAGAGCTCCAGACGGAAGTCGGCGATCAACCGGGTGGCCGTCTCCGCCTCCTCGGCGCGCACGATCAACCGCACCGACCCCAACCCAGTGACCGTGACCGGAAAGATCGCGTGGGGCCCATCAGACGACAACATCACGTTGATGCCGCGGGTCTCCAGCAACCCTCGCACGACGTTGGCCTCGATGTTGGACTGGGTCCGGAAGACGACGGCGGGTTCGGTGTCCCTCATGCGTCCGCCGCCGCCGCGGCGCCGCGAGGCGGCAGCTCGTCGACGCGCAACAGCACGAGCGTCATATCGTCGTGCTGCTCGGCGCCGCCGACGAACGCCTTCACGTCGCCCAGAATCTGCTCCTGGAGCTCGTCTGAGGACAGGTGCGCGTGCTCTTCCAGCAGACGGCTGAGCCGCTCCTCGCCGAACAGATCCGACTCCTCGTTCATCGCCTCGGTGATGCCGTCGGTGTAGAACACGAGCAGGTCACCTGCCGCGATCGGAAACGTGCGCTCCTCGAGCAGCGCGGCGAACTTCTCCTCGATGCCTTCGAGATGCAACCCGACGACAAGCCCGTTCGGCATCAGCACCTGCGGGCGTCTGGGCGCATGCCCATCGGCCGGCACATAGATCAAGGGGGTATGCCCGGCGCGCACGTAGGTCACCGTGCGCGCCTCGAGATCCACCACGGCGTAGATCATCGTGATGAAGGTGCGGTTGTCCAGCAGGTTGGCCGACAGGATCCGGTTGACCTCCATCAGCAATCGCTTCGGACTCTGGTAAATCTGGCTCAGCGACAGGATCAGGCCCTTGAGCTCCGCCATGTAGAACGCCGCCGACGTGCCCTTGCCCGACACGTCGGCCACGATCACGCCGAGCCGGTGCTCGCCGAGCGGCATGAAGTCGTAGTAGTCGCCCCCGACCTCCCGCGCCGGACGACACATCGCGGTCACCGCGAGCCCCGGGAACGTGACCGGTCCCGACGGCAACAGCGACATCTGGATTTTGCGCGCGATCCGGAGCTCCTCCTCCAACCGGCGCTTCTCTTGGGCCTGCTTCAACAGGTCGGCGATGCTCCCGGTCATCGCATTGAACGACCCGGCCAGCTCACCGAGCTGGTCCTGGGTCGCCACCTGTATCCGATGGGAGAAGTCACCCCGCTGCACACGCGCGGTCCCGGTGAACAGCTCGTGCACCGCGCCGGTGATCGACCTGGCAAGCGCGAACCCCATGACGAGCGCCACCGCCTCGATCGTCAGGAACATGACGCCAATCGCCGTCAGCGCGATCAGGAACGCGCGGGCGACGTTCGAATCGCCACCCTGTACCACTTGGCCGTAGAACGTGCGGGGGTCGAAGCGAAAGGTCACCTCGCCGCGGCCGTGTTGGCCGGTTGACCACGCGAGCAGGTCGACGTTCGAGACCCAGTCGAACACCCATTCGAATCCACCGTCGACATCGGCGGGTTGGCCTGTTTGGTCCAACGCTATCGGCTCGTTCTCTCCCGCCAGGCCGGCATCGGCCGCCTCGGGACCACCTGCCTGGGTCGTGGCACCGACTCCGATCAACTCACTGCCGCTGGATGCCTGCATCTGCGCGACCACGTGATCGGCCAGCGGCAGATCGGCGATGACCGCCACGACACGCCCAGCCACCTCGATCAACTCGGCGGCCCGCGCCACGGCGACCCGGCGCTCTGGGGGGCCACTCAACACGATGCCACTGTCCTCCCGTACGAGCCAGGCCGGAAACTCCGGTGGCTCTCCCGTGTGTCGCCACGCCCCGGCGGCAGCTTGCGACGGGTCCCCTGCCACGCGCGGCACGACCGCAATCGAGGCGAGCGGATAGCGCGCCTCGACCCCCCGAAGACGACGTTCGAGGACGACAGGCACCTCGCCCGGGTCCACCAGCCCGCGGAGATCGACCGCGGTCGCGACCGCCAGTTCGGCCGCATCGGCGACCACATCCTCGAAGCTCACTTGCACGCGTGACGAGATCACGGTGCCCGCCACGAGCAGCCCGACCAGCAGGAAGAACGAGACGATGAGCACGATCGGCACGAACCCGATGAGGATGTAGGACAGCACCAGCCTCCGCCGGACACGCCAGAGCAGGCGGCGCTGTACTAGCGCGAGGATCCGCACGAGGAGATAGCCGAGCGCGACCACCAGGACGATGGTCCCCGCGGAGTCGAGCACCTGCAGCCAGCCGGGCGCGACGGGGCCGAGCACGCCGACCACCAGCTTGAAGCCGAGGGTCACGAGCAAGATCCGGCCGAGCGTGGAGGTCGCGGTTTCTCGCCACCCTCGCCACCGCCAGTCGGACGACAACGTGTCCCCGCCACGCCCTGCACCCGGGAGGGTCCTCCCGGACGCGGTGGACGGCGATGACTGCTGGGACATGAACGCCTTCTTGAATCGGGGATGCTATCAAAGGTATCGTAGCCGGCCACACGCAGCACCCGCGTCTCTCTGCGCGCGGCCGGGCTCTACCGCCTGGGGTTCTGTGTTGGGGCGGCCATCGGATACGCGATCGGCAGCGCCTTCAGAACGAGCGTCGGCGACCCATCATTTCGCTTCTGCCTTCTGCTCTCTGCCTTCTGTCTCCGTCAGGCGACCAGACACCGTGGCGTCCCGGATCCACGCCAGATACCGCTCCTCCCCTCCGGCGACGCGGAGTACGAGGAACTCCGGCGTGTCGTAGGGGTGCAGATCACCGACGCGGCGGCGGAGCGCGTCCACCATGTCCAGCGTCGTCTTCACGATCAGTTGACGTTCACGGGCCTGCTCGATCGCCCCTTCCCAGCGATACACCGACTCCACCTCCCCCAGCACGCTCACACAGGCAGCCTCCCCGTGCTGCACCAGCGCCCTGGCAAACGCGGTCACGTCGCCCTCGGCCGGGTACGTGATCAAGATGACGACAGGTTCCACCTCATCCACGCGTCCTCTCCTCTTCGCCCGTCCGGTGCGACCGCGGGACCCGTGGGCCGAGCCGCGCGACGCGGCACCCACGCAGCCGCCTAATCTCGGACACCGATTCGACCGAAACAAGGGCTTGCATGCCTCGCGGCCCCCGTTTGTCGTCCCGGCGCCGGCGCTCCCGACCGACGGTGCCCGTGTCGTCCGCCAGACGACGGCCGGACCGGACCCTGGGGATGCTGCCCTTTCGGCCCCCGCCACGAAGCGGCGCACAGAAAATCCGACACAGCGACGAGCCCGCCCCGATGGGGCGCCGCCTGGCGAGATTCCTGCTGGTCCTGACAGCGGCCATCCTCCTGGCCAATGCGGTCGCCGGCGAGCGGGGACTTGTCCAGAGCGCCAGGGTACGGCGCGAGTATCAGCACCTGGCCGAGTCGGTCGCACGGCTCCAGGCGGAGAACCGACAACTTGCGCTCCAGGCCGATCGGCTGCGTCACGACCCCTCAGCCATTGAAGAACTGGCCCGCGGTGAGCTCGGCCTCATCCGACCCGGAGAGCAACTCTTCATCATCACCGACCGGCCTGTTCCCGGACCCTGACGCGATGCCGGCCGCATCAGCTCGCTGGCGCACCAATTGACCGTACCAAGACGGCATGGTAACATGCTAAAAATTCGTGTTTGCAGCCAGTTGACGCGGGGTGGAGCAGTCCGGTAGCTCGTTGGGCTCATAACCCAAAGGTCGGGGGTTCAAATCCCCCCCCCGCAACCAATAACAACGGGCCTAAATTCAACGATTTAGGCCCGTTCTCGCCTGGACGCCCCGATCTCACAAAAGCGCTAAAACACGGCACTTTCTGACACCCTCCGACAGAAAAGGCTGGCACCAAGGCTGGCACCACAGCGCTGTTGTCAGCGGCGCCGCGTCCGCGTGCGTTTGGAGGGGCCCGGTATCGCTTTCTTTCGCGTCGCCGGTGACCGCGTAACCGTTCTACGTGGCGGCGTGAGGATCGCTCTCGCCTTGTCGGTGAGGGCTCCTGACACCACGCCCAGTTGTCGCCCCTCGAGAAACTTCATTTCGCGGGCGCGGTAGACAGCTGCCCGGGCATGGTTGATCGTGGCGAGCCGATGTTGTTTCCGGATGATCTCGAGCATCCCGCGGCGTGTGCCTTTCTCAGCTTCCGTGGCGTACGTTTGAGCAATCCGAGCGTAGAACGCGTCGCCTCGTCCTTTCCGTCCACGTCGCGACGGTGATGGTTGCACGTCCCCGCTCTGTAGCAGTTTCAGGCGCTGTGTCAGATCCTTGGACATCGTGACCGTGTCGACCCAGCTCCCATCGCCGACGTCCATGCCAATTTCCTTACTGATGTGGTTGCGGACGGCTCGCGGCATCAGCGCGAGCCCGTCGGTCACCTTGCGCGCGTACTGACCGATGGCTGGAATCGGGACACGTCGCAACAGTCTTGCGCGGACACCTCCGATCGGTACTGCAGTATGTAGCCCGGCTGTGTCAGCTGCGGTCCATTGGCCCTTGTCACTTCCCTCGCGCGGGAGTACGCGGACTTCCCCGATCACAAGCACGCCGTGTTGGAGGACGAGCCGGTAGGCCGCTTGCCACTGCGGATCGATCTCAACCACGGCCCAGGCTTGCGTCACTCCCTGCTGGTCGACTTTTCCGATATACAACTCTGGACTTGCCGTCATTCGTCTCTTGTACCACGAATTTAATAACTGTGCAACACGCCATTTAAATAACTGTGTGATACACAATTGTTTTTCTGCTATGCTTCGGCTCAGGGGTTGATTCAAATGCTGGTCAGCGAAAGGTTACGCGTCGCCATCAAGACGTCGCCGGAGCGACAGTATCGGCTCGCGCATCAGATCGAGGTGCATCCGAGCGTTCTCTCGCATTGGCTCAACGGGATCACCGATCCACGTGTCGGCGACCCGCGCATCATCGCACTTGGGCAACTCGTGGGCGTGCCGGCGGCCGAGTGTTTCAACACTCCGAGCAAGTGACATGCCGTCGCCTGACAACGAGCTGCCGCTCGTTTTGATCGAGACCGACCTCGCGAAAGTTCTGCGCTGCTCCGTCCGGAACGTGCAGCGGCTGAAGCGGGCCCAGTCACTGCCAGCGCAGCTACCGATTCCGGGCCGCCCCCGGTGGGCGCGTGACGAGATATTGCGCTGGCTGAGCGGCGGCCAAGGGCGGGGGCGACGATGAGGCAGGACATGCAGCTCGCCGGGCGGATCAAGCGGGTGTCTATGGAGGCGCGCCGGTGAACGAGATCGGCGTCGACCGCTGGCTGGACCCAGAGACCGAGCGATCGCTGCTGGGCGACATTCTTTTACATCCTGACCAGCTCCCCGTCTACCGAAACGCCGGCCTGGATCTCGATCACTTCGCGCAGTCAGCGAACCGCCAGATCTGGCGTGCGATGGCTGAGCTCGAGACAGAAAGTGTACCAGTTGACCCACCAGCGGTGCGCGTCCGTCTCGAGCTGCGCGGGGCTGATACCGAGCTCGACAAGCTGATCATCGAAGAACTCATCGATCCGTTGATGCACATCGTGCGAAATGCTCTTGATCACGCGATCGAATCGCCGAGCGAGCGCTCCGAAGAGGGCAAGGATCCGCAGGGCTGCATCAAGATCGATGCCTTCCAACGCGGTAATTACGTGGTAATCGCCGTCAGTGACGACGGCCGTGGGATCGACCGTGAACGGCTCCGCGCCAAGGCCGAGGCCAACGGCGTGATTGAACCCGGCGACGTACTCACGGACAAGGAGAACCTGGATCTGATCTTTGCGCCCGGCGTTTCCACCCGTGACGAAGTCACCGAGACCAGTGGGCGGGGTGTCGGCATGGACGTGGTCCGTCACAACCTGGCGCCGCTCGGTGGCGTGGTCGACGTCGATTCCGAACCCGGTCAGGGAACGACGATCTCGATGACGCTGCCGATTACGCTCGCGATCGTCCGGTCCCTTCTCGTGGCGGTGGCCGACCAGCGCTTCGCGATTCCGCTCAACACGGTTCAAGAGACGCTCTCCATCGATCCCGAGCAGATCCAGCGCAGTGAAGATCGGGAGATCCTCAACCATCGGGGAGATGCGCTGCTGCTGCTGCGTCTGTCCGATGCGTTCGGTCTTCCCGGTTTGAGCCGCGACGAAAAGTCATTCGTCGTCGTCCTGGGTATGGGCGATTCCCGGATCGGTCTGATCGTCGATCGTCTGGAGGGCCAGCAGGACACCGTGATCAAACCGATCCAGGGTCCGATTCCAACGATTCGTGGCATCGCTGGCGCGACGGAGTTGGGCGACCAGTATCCCGTACTGGTGCTCGATGTCTCAGCTCTCCTGGCCGATTCCCTGCACCGGAAGGAAGCGGCATGAGCGAAGCACCGACCCCGAACGAAACTGGTGGATGGGAGACCTTGGCGCGCGAAGCGGCGTGCCGGCTCGAGTCGGGAGGTGATCTCAGCGAACTCCAGCAGTTCTTGACGTTCCGTCTCGACGGCGCGTTCTATGCCGTTCCGGTGGAGCGTGTGCGGGAGATCGTGCGCATCCGGCCGATCACGCCCGTGCCGCGGCTGCCAGCCGAAGTTCTGGGCGTGATCTCCCTGCGAGGCGAGATCGTCGAGGTGGTGGATCTTCGCCGCCGTCTCGGACTCGAGCCCACGGAGCCCGCTCGTCGCAGTCGCATCATAGTCGTCCACGGCGGTGACGGAAGCATCGCCGGACTGCTGGTCGACGGCGTCACCGAAGTGCTCTCGGTGGACGAGTCGGACTTGCGGGCTGCTTCCGGAGACGCGGTCGAATCACTCTGTGTCCGCGGGGACGAATTCG
>JADFPE010000264.1 GCA_022562495.1 Acidobacteriota bacterium | reverse complement strand
GTCGATATCGTACTCGACCGGATCTTCGGCGGTCAGGATCTTGAGGCCGATGTCGTTGCGTTCCTGCAGGGCCGCGTAGAGCGTCGTGGTCTTGCCCGAGCCGGTCGGGCCCGTGACCAGGAACAACCCGCGCGGGCGACGGCACAGGGCCTTGCAGATCTTGGGCAAACCGATCTCCTCGAGCGACATGAGCCTGGTTGGAATCAGCCGCAGGACCAGCGAGATATTCCCTTTTTGCCGAAAAACCGACACTCGAAATCGCCCGGCATCGCCGAAGGCAAATCCGAAGTCCGTGCCGCCTTCTTCCTGAATCTCCTGCTGGTTGCGCTCGGGCGTGGAAAACGCCATCATCGATAGCGCGGGGTCGTAGTTTTCGTGCGCTCGCCGATCCATCAGCAAGGAGAACCGCAGTGGTCGAGAATTTGAAAACTAGTGATCGAGAGACCACTGTCACTGATCAAACGGAAAAAGACGACACACCAGGTGCGCTACGGTACGACATCACGAGCTACGGGATTGACTACGACGTTGAAGGACTGGTGCGTCGACTTGAGCGGAAGGATATCGAGATGCCGGCGTTCCAACGGGAGTTCGTATGGAACCAGCGAGAGGCATCCCGGTTCATTGAATCACTTGTGTTGGGATTACCAGTTCCCGGAATTTTCTTGGCACAAGATCAAAACACTGGAAAGCTGGCGGTAAAAGACGGTCAGCAACGGCTTCGATCGATCGAATTTCTCCTTCGCCATGAATCCGCGCTCCGCTTGGATGAAACCCTACGCCAGGTGCTGCCCTTCGTCGCGTGTCATCGCCAGGTCGCCCGCTCTCGCTCCGGGTGTCATCCGCGAGCCACCGTGAACACCGGGCCGAGCCGTAGCCCGGCCGCGAAGCCGGTGCGTGGTGCTGGAGCCGATGACCGGACTCGAACCGGTGACCTCGTCCTTACCAAGGACGCGCTCTACCTACTGAGCTACATCGGCCCACCGTCGCGTTCGCCTGCCGCCCACGAACGCGACGGCGGGCAGGCCCGTTCTGGCGACTCGTCCGCCTATCGTCGCCGGGACGAGCACAGCGCTCGCACGACTCGTCCCGCCGCTCGGTGCACCCAGACTGGCCTGCCAGCCGTAGCTCACCGCCACCGCGCATCCCTCGCGCAACTCCGGCGGGCGAAGGCTGGAGCGGGAGACGGGGATCGAACCCGCGACCAACAGCTTGGAAGGCTGTGACTCTACCACTGAGTTACTCCCGCCTTCGCGTCCACCGACGCCCGACGCACAGCGGGCGAGCGGCCCGTGGTGCGGGTCCAGCGGCGTTCGACCGGCGTCGCATCCACCTGGCTCCGCTGTCGAAGACTGCCGGTATGTTCCCTCGTCGCACCCCTGGCTTTGGCCGAGCGCGGCGTCGATCACGACGGGTCTCGGCGCAACGCCGGACTGTCACCACGAACTGCTAACGAGGCTACGTCTCACACCGACGAGCGAAGACGGCCCAGCCTCGCGGGTGGGCGCTGTGCCTGCAACCCAGCGCCGATGGGGCTCGACATCTCTGCATGTCAGGAACACGTGCTTCACACGCGACGATGTCACCCTGCGCAGATGTCGAGTCCCCGCCAGCCGCGTCTCGTCCACATCGCCCCACCGGTCAGGCTCCGCAACACGCGCCTTGCCGGGCGCAGGCTGGTGGCGAGGGGAGGATTCGAACCTCCGAAGCCGCTAGGGCGACAGATTTACAGTCTGTTGCGTTTGACCGCTCCGCAACCTCGCCGATGTTGGTGGCCCGTCTCAGAAGGACGCCGGCATGCGGCCGCCGATGTATCCTTCCAGGGACAGCGCTCGGCTTTTCGCTCAGCGGGGTCGCATCCTGCCGGTCTGCTCCCTCCTCGCGCTTTCGGTCGGCCGTGCGCAGCATCAATCTCGACGCCCTCGGTGCGTCGCCGTACTTGCGACACGGACCACTCGACCATCAACCGACGTCAGCTGCTCGCTGGAACTACTCCAGGCGGGACGTATCGACACCACCGTCGTGCCGTCACCGTGTCCCACGCACACCCGATCGCGGCCCGTTCGGTACCACGCCCGGGACATCATCAACAGTAGCTACTCGGGACACTCTGTGGCGCCACCGGATGGCGCGCGTTCGACCACCGGACCCCGGGGGTAGGTGGACTCGTTCGCGACGACGGTAGCATTGCCTCACCGCGCTCGCGAATGGGGCCACGACGGCCCGGTGACTCACCCGGTGCTTGGAAGCATTCCCTTGGAGCTGGCGAAGGGATTTGAACCCCCGACCCGCTGATTACAAATCAGCTGCTCTACCGGACTGAGCTACGCCAGCCGGACCAATCGGATATCCTAGCACAACTCATGCCACAGAGGCAACACACCCGGCCATGACGGGCAGTCTCGGCTGCTCTCGGCCCACCCAGGCGACGTATACTCGCTGGCAGTCCGTCGCGAAAGTCCAGCGTCGCACCGAGACCCTTCCTGAGAGCAGCCGCGTCCGGTCTCTGCAGGGCGCGCGACGAGCGAGCATACCGGCAGTATGCGACCCCGCTCACTCAGAAACCCAGCCCAGCCCCTTTGCCTGGACACAGCACCGGTCGAATGCGCTGGGCGTTCGCCCCGGGCTGCCACCCGCGCGGCCGTGTCCTCTCGGCCACACCGCTGGCAATCCTTGGCGCGGGGTGCCAACGCGTGGCGGCGACGGCGCACCGCCGGCATTACTTGGCGCTGGGCGCCAACGCGTGACGGCGTTGACGCACCGCTTCGAAGAGGGCGATGCCAGCGGCGACGGCGACATTGAGGCTGTTTATTCTGCCGAGCAACGGGATCGACACCACCCGGTCGCAGCGCTCGCGCACGAGACGCCGCAATCCCCGCCCCTCGCTGCCCACCACCAACGCGGTCGGCAGGGTCAGGTCGAAGCCGGCGAAGATGTCGTCCCCGTCCGCCTCGAGTCCGACTGTCCAGATGCCCGCCGTCTTCAGATCGGTGACCGCGCGCGCGATGTTGACCACGGATGCGACCCGGACGTGCGTCAGCGCACCGGCCGACGACTTGGCAACCCGACCGAGCGGCGCGGCCCGCCGGGTCTGTCTGATCACGCCGTCGACCCCCGCCGCCTCGGCGGTGCGCAGGATCGCACCCAGATTCTGGGGATCCTCGATGCCATCCAGCACGAGCAGCAACGCCGGGTCAGTCGCCCCGCTGATCAACTCGTCGAGGTTCAGCGGCGCTGGCGCCGTAACGTCCGCCACCACACCCTGGTGAACAGCCCTGCCGGTGACGCGGTCGAGCACCTCCGTGGGCACCCGTGTCACCGGCGTTCCGGCCGCCGCAGCCAGACGACGAACCTCCGCCGTTCTCGCCGACGAGGCCGTACCGACACGGATGGCGCGAACGCGACCCGCACGCAACGCCTCGAGCACGGGGTTCACGCCATACACAATCACGGGGTGCTCTTTCGCTCAAACGAGTCCGACGTCCAACGTCCGACGTCCGAATGAAACAGGAGGCTATCGCAGCGTCTAGACGTGGCGCAGCCCACCGGTTTTCTTCTACCTTCTGACTGCTGACGTCGGACTGCTTGGGGCATCAGAGTGCTCTCAGCAGCGCGACGGCATGCGTCGCAATCGCCTCCCCGCGACCCGTGGCATCCATCCCCTCGTTGGTCTTGCCCTTGATACTGACGGCGCCCGGCTCGAGACCGACGGCCGAGGCCACGGCCACGCGCATTCGGTCCGCATGGGGACCGATCTTGGGCCGCTCGGCCACCACGACCACGTCCAGGTTGACCACCACGAACCCGCGGGACCGGACCAGGTCTACGACCGCCCGCAGCAGCTCGATGCTCGACGCCCCCTCCCAGCGTGGGTCGGTATCCGGAAAGTGCTGCCCGATATCGCCGGACGCCGCCGCCCCGAGAATGGCGTCGGCCACCGCGTGACAGACGGCGTCGGCGTCCGAGTGACCGGCCAGCCCGCGGTCATGCGGAATCCGGATACCACCCAGCACGAGGGGCCGCCCCTCGACGAGCCGATGCAGGTCATACCCAAACCCGACGCGCTCGGTCACCATGGTGTCCCCCAGGAGCCGTCTGGCGAGCGACAGATCGCGCTCCGTCGTGATCTTGATATTCTGCGGGTCACCCTCGACGAGCGCGACCCGGTACCCCGCCCGCTCGGCAAGCACCGCCTCGTCGGTCGCCTCCACGCCCCGCCGGCCGAGCCGGACCGCCTCGGCCAGCACCTCTCTGCGGAATGCCTGCGGCGTCTGCGCCAGCACGATGCACTGACGCGCCAGCGTCCGGCCGACGAACCGATCGTCGCCCGCAGCGCGCTGCTTGACGGTGTCCTGCGCTGGCAACGCCGCGATGGCCGCCCCATGCCGGGCTGCCGCCTCGATCGTCCGGACGATCAGCTCGGTCGGGCACAACGGCCGAGCCGCGTCGTGCACCACGAGAATCTCGCTCGACGACGAGGACGCGTCGAATCCACGCGCCACCGAGTCCTGTCTCCGGGTGCCCCCAGGCACGACCCGGAGCGGCGTGCCATCCGGCGTGGACGCCAACGACGTATCGGTGGCCAGCTCGGGCGGCACGACGAGCACGATCTCGTCGACCCGGTCGCACCGGTCGAACGCAGCCACACTGCGTTGCAGGATCGTCGCGCCGCCCAGCGACAAGAGCTGTTTGGGGCGGTCACCACCCATGCGGGCGCCCCGCCCACCTGCCGCAATGATGGCCGTCACCATGCTGCGAGAGGCTCCAAGGAGACAGGAGGCAGGAGGCAGAAGACCGGAGGAAGCCGGAAGACGTCGCCAGCATGCCGCTCGCCAGCGCCCACACGCCTGCCGCGCCGCTCATCCTGAGCAGAGCGCAGCAGCGCTGTCGTCGAAGGACGATCTCCGGCCGTCACGTAAACAGCCCTTCCAGGGCTTCGGCGACGGTGCTGACGCCGCGGAGCTCGCACCCACGCGCCGTCACATCCGGTGCCCGGTTACCCGCCGGCATGACACACCGCGTGAACCCCATCTGCGCCGCCTCGCTCACCCGCAAACCGGCCTGGCTGACGCCTCGGATCTCACCCGCCAGCCCGACCTCTCCGAAGACCGCCACGCGCGGCAGGATCGGCTGGTTCCGCATGCTGGATGCGACCGCCGCGACGACCGCCAGGTCGGCCGCCGGCTCGTTGACCAGGATGCCTCCGGGCACGTTGAGAAAAACGTCTTCACCCGTCAGCTGCAACCCGACCCGCTTCTCGAGCACCGTCAGCAGCAACGAGAGCCGCTGCCGCTCGACGCCGCTCGTCACTCGCTGAGCGTTGCCGTAGACGCCGGTGCCGACCAAGGCCTGCACCTCGACCAGGATCGGGCGCGAGCCCTCCAACGAGCACAGCACCGCCGACCCCGGCACGTCCACCTTGCGCTCGGAGAGGAACAGCTGCGAGGGGTTGGGCACCGCCTCGAGGCCGGTCGCGGTCATCCGGAACACCCCGAGCTCGCTCACCGCCCCGAACCGGTTCTTGACCGCGCGCACGACCCGGTGGGCGTGGTGACGGTCGCCCTCGAAATAGAGCACCGTGTCGACGATGTGCTCGAGCACCTTCGGGCCTGCGAGACTGCCGTCCTTGGTGACGTGCCCGACAATCAGGATCGGGACATTGCGCCCCTTGGCCGCGAACAACAGCTGGGTCGCTGCCTCACGTACCTGCCCGATGGTCCCCGGCGCCGACTCCAGCTTCGACGAGAACATGGTCTGGATCGAGTCGATGATCACCAGACCGGGCGACAGCCGTATGACCTCCTCGAGCACCCGCTCCAGACAGGTCTCCGCCAACAGATACAACGGCCCCACGCTGCCACCGAGCCGCTCGCCGCGGGTCTTGACCTGATGCGGGGACTCTTCGCCCGAGCAGTAGAGCACAGACCGTCCCGTCTCGGCGACTCGCGCGGCCACCTGCATCAGCAGTGTCGACTTGCCGATCCCGGGCTCACCTCCGAGCAGCACCAGCGACCCGGGCACCATGCCGCCACCGAGCGCACGGTCGAGCTCGCTGACACCAGTGGACAATCGGTCCGCGTCGGACGATTCGATGTCGGCGTACAACCGCGCACCATCCCCAGTCAACGCCGGCCGCGGGTCCGAACGGGCGTTGGCGGGGGCCGCACGCTCCTCGACCAGCGAGTTCCACTCTCCGCAGTCTGAGCACCGGCCGAGCCACTTGCGTGACTGCGCGCCGCAGCTCTGGCACACGAAGACGATGTTCGGTCCCTTCATCACTTAGACGGGGCTGCGCCCCGAACCCCCGCGGGCGCTCCGCGGGGACC
>JADFPE010000032.1 GCA_022562495.1 Acidobacteriota bacterium | reverse complement strand
CGCCTTCGCCAGCCCGAAGTCCAGCACCTTGACGGTCCCGTCCTCGCGCACCTTGATGTTCGCGGGCTTCAGGTCCCGGTGGATCACCCCCGCCTCGTGCGCGGCCTCCAGCGCCTCGGCGATCTGCTTCGCAATCGGCAGCGCCTCGTCCAGCGGGATCGGCCCCTTCGAGATCCGGTCGGCGAGCGTCGGGCCTTCGACTAGTTCGAGGACGAGCGCCCGCGTCCCCTCGGACTCCTCGATGCCGTAGATGGCGGCGATGTTGGGGTGGTTGAGGCTGGCGAGGATCTGCGCCTCCCGCTTGAACCGGGCGAGGCGGTCAGGATCGCTGGCGAAGGCGTCGGGGAGGATCTTCAGGGCCACCGTTCAGGCGTTCAGCTGCCGGCGAAGCCGGTCAGGCTGCAACGCCTTGTGCAACGCCTTGTTAGACGGCGGCTGCTACTGCCCTGCGCAATGGCTGCGGAAGATCAAGCGGTCCGAAGAGACTTGATGGGTACAAATAGTCCTCTCCGGACTCGTCGATCACTCTGATCTGGTGATGCTTTGCGGCCTGGCGGTCGGAAAGAACCTGGTACAGTTTGCGGCGCTCGAGGGACACCTCGTAGCCTTGATTGCCGAGACAGACGACGAATTTCTTGGCTGCGGCCATAATACTCTCAATTCAGGTAGCGCTTGATCTTGAACTCTTTCTTGCCGATGCCGGTGGCCTCGTTCCAGTGAAGCTCAGCCAGCTGAAGGGTCCCGTCTCGCAGTCTCACGCGTGCTATTCCCTTGCGCTTCCGCCATCGCCCCTTGCCTTCGAGCGCCTCAGTTCATCCAGGCGAGCCCATCAGAGCTGTCCGGCATACATACCCGCGCGCCCCTCGAACCACACCCGCCGCGCGGCTTCGTCGGGCGTCTTGGAGCGTCGAGGCGCCCGGAGTGCGCGCCGACGGCGCGGCGGGTGTTGAATGCGGCGCGAAGCGAGCAAAGAAACGACCTGATCATGGTGGGAGGTTGACACCGACTCGCGACAAAGATCAACGACGTAGGGAAGGGCTGAACTAATGGGAGCCCAGGCCGGAAGAACGTCCGACGGACACTAGCCAAGCGACACGTTCAGGTGCGCCAGCCCCCGATACTCACGCTGCTCTTCGTTCGCCGGTCCCAGGCCAGCTCCGGTCGGCCAGTGAACCGTGCGCATGAGCTTTTCGGTAGTCACAGCGTGGACGCGAGGTGTGTCCGGCTGCTGGGCGTGTCGGTCTCAGTCTGACCGATTTACAGCTGGTCCTGAATCGCGGCCCAGCGCCTTTCGATGTCCACGTCGGGCAACTCGGCGGCGAGCGCGGCACGTTCGTCGTCGAGCAGCACACGATCCAGCGCCGCCTTGCTTCGGCGTATCGCGGCGCGAGCATCTTCGAGGTCTCGATCGCGTGTCGAGAGCACCTTGAAGAGGATGAAGTCCTCCAGGGTCAAGACCCGAAGGGGCCGGTCTCGCAAGGTCGACCGCACCGCTCGCTCAACGGCCAGCGCTGCGTACCGTTGGCTGCGAGGCTGGACGAGGTAGATCGTGTTGAGGCCTGTCGCGGACGTCGCGCCGGTCGTATCCGCCGACCCCATGTCCCGCATCGGTCCGAGCAGAGTGAGGCGTGACAGGCTCAGGCCGCCAAACGTCGTGTTCTCGAACGCGATCAGCACCTGGACGCCCGTGGTGGCGAGCGCCTCGCGGGCGCGATCGGCCGTGAGGTCGACCACCGCCAGATCGGCGTCGCGCGTCTCGCGGGGCTCCCCGTAGGCTGCGGTCAGCAGTCCTCCGTAGAGCGCGTAGGGGTGACCGGCCGCCTCGAAGGCTTCAGCCGCCAGCAGCGCGACGGTTGTCGGGTCGTTCAGGTCCACGTTGGCGTTCAGCAAGAATGCGCTCGCCGAGTGCCCGCCACTCGAGCGTGCACCGACGCAGTGTCGCCCTCATCTGGGCGGCTTCTTTCAGCCGTGCCGCCAGTTCTTCGTCGGTCATGTACACCGCCGGCCATCATACCCGAGTCGGCAGGACCTCCCCGCACCTCGGCACCGCGCTCGAGGACCCGCGCCGTCAACGGGCGCCGGTCATACGCGGGATCGACGTACGCGGAGCGACATCTGTCCTGTCGTCCGGCGCGGACGCCTTCGAGCCTGGCTAAACGACCCAGAGAAGCTTCAGGCCGGCTGAGGCCGCGGGCCGGCGAGTGTTCAGGAGCCCCGTTAGTGTGGTTCTGCCTGTACTGTTACGGCCTGAGTTTCCGAGATGTCGAAGATCTGCTCGCCAGTTCCCGGCAGTGTGAAAACAATCGAGCGGAGGTCTCGCATCAACCCCCACGGCAACGCGAACGACAAATGCGCCGGTTGAAGTCCGGCGTCATCACGCCCGAGACCCGGATCCCAGCAGACTGGAGTTGTTCCGCAGCCTGCCCGGTGCTCTTTCGCGCCAACAGATACACCGTCCCGGGGGTCGTGCCCTGCTCGACGATCTCGAATCCCGCGTTCGTCAGGTGTGTGCGCCAACGCTGATGGTCCGTCCTCGCGCCCCAGGAGCCATGGTGCACGAGGAACGGGTAGGCGATGCGTATCCAGGTCTGGATCGATCACCCTTCTTCTGGTCATCATTCCCATGGCCACGACCGCCGCCGTGATACTCGAACACCTGCTCGAGCGGCACCCCGAAGAGGGCGGCGACCCGAAACGCCACCTCGAGGGATGGCGAGTACTTGCCACGCTCGATGGCGTTGACGGTCTGGCGCGTGACGCCGATGCGTTCGGCCAGTTGTTGCTGCGTCATCTCATCGTGGTCGAACCGGAGACGGCGGATGGTGTTGTCGATCGGTGGCCTAGACATCTTTTGAGGGTGACAATTCCGACGAGTGAAACGCGTTGTCGTGCTCCATGCTCGATGTCGATCCCACGCGTAGCGGGGCTGTGAGAAAAGCTTCTACGAGCGAAGCTGCGCTGGGTCTTCTCTCGTCGGTTCGAGGCGCAGCTCCACTGTCAGAACCCGCGGCGGTGATAGACGATGCGCGCGGCGGCGTTCACGACCTCGGCGGCGACAAATGCCAGCAGTACGTGATAGGCCATCGCAAACACGTTGGCCCCGAGATGGATCATCGAGGAGACCGCGCGCAGCACGCCGACCACGAACACGTAGTGCGCAACGCGAATCGCCTCGCGCTCGATCAGGCGCTCGCGCTCGTCCTGTGGGGCCTGGGCGTCTTGCGGCGTACGCATCGCCACCACGATGTGCGCGATCACCTCGATCAGCACGAAGGTGATGACGCAATACAACACGCCCCTGACGAGGGCGGGGTGAGACGCTCTGGAAGCAGCACGAACCAGTGAGAGCGAGCTATCGGGTGAGGTCGTTGCTGCGGGGCGGGGCGTACGTGGCAGGGGGACTGGCGTGCACGTGATGCGGAACGGCGAGGGCGGTCCGGTCGAACCCGGGAACCTGTGTCAGGTCAGGTTCCAAGTCCGGCCGGACCCCTCACCTCGCCACGCGAGATCGACCTATCTGCCTTCCTCGGCCGCTCGCTCTAGCGCGCGGGCGCCACTGAGGATGTTGGTCATGCCGTAGTTCCCCTCGTGACACGCGTATTCGACGAGCTCGTATTGATCGTCGTCCTTGTCGAATCTGAACATCCCGGTCCACGGTCTCGTCCAGACCGTCGGGTCGTCGAGCGTGAACTGGTACTCGAGGGTGGTCGGACCGAGACGCGTGAACCGCTCGGTCAAGGTCAGATTCTCACTCGACCCCCGGTAGGGTGACCGCCCGTTGAAGTTCGTCGTCTCGACCACGAGGGTGTCGCCCTCCCACCGACCTTGGGTGGTCCCCAGCCAGCTCGTCAGGTTGGATCCGAGTGCCGGGCGCGGCTGGGTCGGGATGACGCGGGTCTCGTGGATCATTTCCTTCTGGATGGCCACATGCCCCGGTCCCTGCACGATCTGCAGGCCGTTGTTGTAGATGGACGGCATCATCATACCCGGCACCCCCCGGGTGATGCACCGCACGAAGAGGCTGAGGTCCTCCGGGCCTTCGGCCGGGCTCCGCCTCCGCCCGCCAGCGCTACGGGCCGCCGCGACCCGCGCCTGGGCCTCGGCCGTCAACGGTGGGATCCGGCCATCGGGTGGATCGATCACCATCGCCACCTGTGTGGACGGGGCCGTCTTGACGTAGCCGAGGGTCGTGTCACGCCACTCCCGTTCGTAGCCCCAGATGCTGCCCAGCGTCCCGCGCTCGCGTCGCGCCTCCGCCTCCACCGGTGTCAACGCCTCGTCCGCGGCGTCCAGGGGGCGCTCGAGCGGAATGCTGTGCGCGGAGTTCCCCGTCCAGACGCCCTGCAGGTCAGGTTCGCCCCACGGGGTCCGGGGCACGGTGTACGGCTCTGCATCGGTCGTCACCGCCTCGGGGGCTCGCTCGATGGCCACGCCCGCCCATCCGGTCTCGACCACCGCGAGCCGGACGTTGTCCGGGCCGACGATGAACGCCCGCTTCGCGGAGGTGCGGCCACCCTCGGGTACCGCCGGCTCCGCCTCGAACACGATCCCCCTCCGACGCATGTCGGCAGCCGCCGCATCGAGATCCGGCACGACAAAGCCGATGTGGTCGAGGGCGCGTCCCCGCGTCGTCGCCGGTGTGCCCTCGCCATGTTCCGAGACGAGCACCCACACATCCCCAAAGAGCAGCCCATCCAGTTGTCCCTTCAGGCTGGCGGGCTCGCCGCCGAACACGTCCTGATACCACGCCAGGGTCGCCGCGGGGTCGGTGGCGCTGAGGTGGATGTGGTGAAACCCGAGGTAGTCGAGATCCTCCACCAGCTCGATCCGGGTCCCCCACGGATCGAAGATGAAGCCCAGCTTGAACAGCCCCGGCACGTCGCGCAGCGTCGACCCGTCAGGGAACCGCTGCAGCCTGACCCCTGAGCCGCGCACACCCACCGCCTCGAGCTCGGCCATCTTGGCGGTCAGGTCGGGGTAGGAGAAGCCGATGTGGTTCACGCCGGTGCCCTGCGTGCTGCCCATCGTCGGTTGCACCATGAAGATCAGCTCGACGCCGTCGCAGTTGGCCGTGTCGGGACGGTCCGCGACCGGTTCACAGTCCAGGTGCCGGGTGTACCACCTGACCCCCTCCGACGGGCTCGCGCCCGTGATGTGGACATGGTGGTAGTCGGCGGCGCGGGCCAGCGCCGGGCTCAGGATGAGCGATGCCGCGGCCGCAACGAGCACAAGAAGCGTTCGGGTCCGGTTCATGGCGAGATACCTCCGCTTTCGGGCTGATTCACCGTGTGGGTGCCTGCGCTTACTGCCGGGGCCGCTCGGTCGGGTCCGCGCCGTCAAGCGGGGCGCCCGTGCCGGACGAGCCGGCGAACAGCCGGCGCCCATCGGGGAACGTGACATCCCTGCCGTTCGCCCTGAAGGCGCCGTCGATCGCCTGATACCCTTCGACGAGCACCTCCGTGCCCGGAATCACGGATTCCCTCGACCAGCCACGTCGCACCAGCGCGCCCGGGGGGCCGGCCTCGATCATCCAGCTCTCGATGGTGCCGTCTTCTTTCTCCACGTCGAGGTGCAACCACGAGTGGGGGTTGATCCATTCCATCTTCGTGATCTTGCCCCGCAATCTCACCGGCTTGTTCGCATCGAACTCCGCCGCGAACGCATGATGCGCCTGGACCGATGCGCCCACCAGCAGAAGGCCGACACCGACCCCGGCCACCACGACACCTATGTTCTTTCGCATTGCCTGACCTCGCTCGTTCCCTGCGTTGCGTCGTCCCGGGCCTCACGCATTCCGCCGAATGCGGCGCCGCCCCTGCGGGCCTGAAGGCCCTTGCTTCTACCGGCCTTGTTCGGCCGCCTGCTCCCGCGAGCGCGCACCACTGAGGATGTTCGTCATACCGTAGTTGCCTTCGTGACACGCGTATTCGACGAGCTCGTACTGGGTATCGTCCCTGACGTACGTGAACATGCCGGTCCAGGGCCTCGTCCAGACGGTCGGATCGTCAATCGTGAACTGATACTCCAGCGTGTCGGGACCGGTGCGGGTGTAACGCTCGGTCATGGTCAACGTGTCGCTCGACCCCTGGTACGGCGCTCTGCCGTTGAAATTCCTGATTTCGACGACCAGCGTGTCGCCGTCCCAGTGCCCACGCGCATCGCCCAGCCATGACGTGATGTCGGACCCGAGATGCGGCCGCGGGTCGGTCGGAATCACTCGGGTCTCGTGAATCATCTCCCGCTGCAGGGCGACATGGCCCGGCCCCTGCACGATCTGCATGCCGTTGTTGTAGACCCCAGGCGTCGGCACCAGGCTGCGCGTGATACACCGGACCCACGAACTGAGGTCCTCGGGGCCCTCGGCCAGCGGCCGCCGAGCCGCGCGAGCGGCGGCCCGCAGCTCTTCGCCCCGCGGCGTCATCGGCGGGATCCGGCCATCCGGGGGATCGATCACCATGGCGACCTGTTGGGATGGGGCCGACTTCACGTAGCCGAGCGTCGTGTCGCGCCACTCCGACTCGTAGCCCCAGATGCTGCCCAGCGTTCCGCGCTCTCGCCGTGCCGCCGCCTGCTCGGGGGTCAACACCTCGACGTCGGCAAGGTCGTCGGGCCGCTGGAGCGGGATTCCGTGCGCCGCATCGCCGGTCCAGACGCCCTGGAAGTCAGGTGTGCCCCACGGGGTCCGCGGCACGGTGTACGGTTGCAGGTTGGTCGTGATGTCGGTGACCGTCATCTCGGTGACCACACCCGCGAACCCGGCCTCGACGACGGCGAGGCTCACGTTGTCCGGACCGCTGACGAACGCCCGCTTCGCGGAGGTGCGGCCGCCCTCGGGCACCGCCGGCTCTTCGAGAAACTCGATGCCGTTCCGACGCATCTGGGCGGCGGCCGCATCGAGGTTCTCCACGGAGAACGCAATGTGGTCGATCGCGCGTCCGGCGGTGGCCGCCGGCGTGCCGTCTTCGTGGCGCATCGCGAGCAGCCAGATGTCGCCAAGCAGGATGCCATCCAGACGGTCCCGCAGCTTCGCGCTCTCGCCACCGAACATCTCCTGATACCACGCCAGTGTCGCCGCGGGGTCGGTGGCGCTGAGATGAATGTGGTGGAACCCGAGGGTGTCGGCGTCCTCCACCAGCTCGATCCGCGTCCCCCACGGGTCGAAGATGAAGCCGTACTTGAACAGCCCCGGCACGTCGCGCAACGTCGAGCCGTCTTCGAACCGCTGCAGCCTGACCCCCGAGCCTCGGACGCCAACGGCCTCGAACTCGGCCATCTTGGCCGTCAGGTCGGCGTAGGAGAAGGCAATATGGTCGATGCCGGTGCGCTGGCTGGTGCCCAGTGATGGGCGGGAGTCGAAGACGACCTGCGCGCCGCCGCAGTCGACCGCGTCATCGCGGTCCGACAGCGGCTGACAGCCCATGTACCGCGCGTACCACTTGACCGCCTCGGTGGCGTTCGAGGCCGTGACGTGCACGTGATGATAGTCGGCGGCTCTGGCAACCGCCGGCATCGCAACGAGTGCTGCCACCGCCGCGACCAGCGCGATTCGTGTCCGGGTCATCGCAGATTCCTCAGCGCTCCGGTCAGCTCACCGAGTGGGCTCTTTGCGCAGATGCCCGTAGATTAGATCTTCGGTGAACTCGACGCACTTGAATTCCAGCACCTGGA
The DNA here is from genome assembly GCA_022562495.1 of Acidobacteriota bacterium. GTDB lineage: Bacteria > Acidobacteriota > Vicinamibacteria > Vicinamibacterales > UBA8438 > NP936. The sequence continues at coordinate 19,614 of JADFPE010000032.1, read as the reverse complement.
TGTTCTCCTCGAGACGCCGGTAGAGCGGCATCCTGATCGTCCAGGGCGCCGTGAACACAGTCGGGTCTTCGATAGTCGCCTCGTACATCAGTGCGTTGGGGCCCATCGGCGTATACCGCTCGACGACGTGGAGCGCGCTGCTGGCGAAGTTCCCGGCCCGGTCGAACCAGGCCTGCCCGTTGAACCCCCCGACGTCGACCACCAGCGTGTCGCCGTCCCAGCTTCCGTGCGACCGCCCCATCCAGGTGTCGATCGGCGCCGGCTCGGGATTTTCCTTGTCCATGTGAATCGTCCGGTTCGCCTCGGCGAACCCGTAGATCAGCATGATCTTCTGGTCGCCCTGGATAATCTGAAACGGATAGGGCAGATACGTCGCGCGCGGCACCCCCGGCAAGAAGCACTTGATTTCCGGATCGTCGGTCCACCGGTTCTCGAAGTTCTGCTGCTTCTGCTCCAGGGCCTGTGGCTGATAGGGAATCTCATTGCCGACCACCACGCCCTGGCCTGGGGGGATCGCGCCGATCGCGCCCGTATCGACCGGCCCGGCGCTCGCCGGATGGTCCTGAATGTCCCAGTGCGCGGTGCCGATCGCCTGCCACACGCCGTTCAGGTCGGGATGGCCATCCCAGGCCCGAGACACCTCGGCGGTCTGTGCCGCCGCCGGGCTCACGGCGAGCGAGACAACCGCGAGCAGCACGGGCGCCCCGACGAACAGTCCTCTCAGCCGGTCGTTCATCTGATCGACACTCCCTCGAGTAGACGCAGTCACAGACAGAGCCAATAATATATATCAATTCCTGAACGGGGCGCTCCCCGACGAGCGCCTGATAGAATCTGGCTTCCCCAAGGGAGGACATCACGTGTCGACATATTCCGCACACCGAAGCACCGTGCTCATCCTGGGCAGCATGCTGGCCCTCGTGGCAATCGCGATCGCAGCACCCCTGACGGCCGCCCGGGCGCAGGAGGAAGCCCCCGACGGCGTCGTCAACTACACACGGATCGACGCGACCGTGGCCTGCGCGGGAGCCACCCCGCCGGAGGCGATGGCTGGCCTGAAGCAGCTTGGGTTCGTGTCGGTCATCAACTTCCGCACCGCCGGGGAGCGGGACGCGCAGGTCGAGGCGGGCAAGGCGGCTGCGGCGGCGGCCGGGCTGAAGTACTTCCACCTGCCGTTCCGGACGCCAACACCGGAGATCGCCGAGCAGTTCCTCAGCCTGGTGGCCGATACCGCCAACCAGCCGGTCTTCATCCATTGCGGGTCGGCGAACCGCGTCGGGGCGATGTGGTACATCAAGCGCGTGAAGCAGGACGGGTGGGACAGCGCGCGCGCGATGACCGAGGCGGAGGCGATCGGGCTGCGGAGCGCGGGGCTCAAGACGTTCGCGCTCGAGTACGTCGCCGAAAGCCGGTAGCAGGCTCTCCGGCGGGCTCGATCGCCCGGTGGATGTCCCACTCCGCCTGGAGCCGCATCCAGAATTGCGCCGACGTGTCCAACAACCGCGAGAGTCGCAACGCCGTATCTGCCGTAATCCCGCGTTTGCCGAGCACGATTTCATTGAGGCGATTCACCGAGATCCCCAATCGATGTGCCGCGTCGACCTGACGCAGACCCAGCGGCTTGAGGAACTCTTCGAGCAACATTGCCCCTGGGGGGATGACTGATCCCAACCAGCTCGGGTCCCTAGTGATAGTCTTCGAGGCGGACGGGCGCGAGGCGGACGGGTGTCAGCGAGTGTTCTGGAGACCGCCTTTGACTTTCACCCCGACCCTCTCCCAGAGGGAGGGAGGAACCGGGTCGTTGACCGTGGACTCTTCTAGCTGGCTCAGGTCGCCGCAGCTGCCGCCTCGCGGCTCGGCGCCCGTGCGAACCCGAGGGAGATCAACGCGACAACGGCCAGGCCTGCCGCAATGAAGAACGCGTTTCGGTAGTCGCCCGACGCGTCGAAGACCCGCCCGGCGATGTACGGACCGATGAGGCCGGCCACCCCGTACGCCGTGAACAGCAGTCCGTAGTTCAGGCCCATGTGCTTGGTGCCGAAGAAATCTGCCGCAGTGGTGGCAAACACCGACAGCTGAGTACCGAAGCACCAGTAGACGACGAAGATGCCTGCGTACAACAAGACCGCCTGTTCGCGGAAGATGTACAGCGCCGGCATGGCAAACGCCGACACCAGGATCATGATTCGCAAGATCGTGAGACGACCGACGATGTCAGACATCCACCCGGAGGCGATACGCCCACTGCTGCTGCCGAGCGCCCCGACGGTAAAAATGGCCAGGGCGACGCCCGTTCCTGTCAGCCCCGCACTGGCCGCAAAAGACGACAGCTGGCTGATGATCATCAGCCCCGCCGTGGTGCCGAGGCAGAAGGCCACCCAGAGCGCGTAGAAGGTGGGCTTGCCCACCATTTCCCCGGTTGGGATGTCACGCAGCGTGCGCTCCGCCGGTGCGGCCTGCGGACTCCATCCCTCTGGCTGGTATCCGGCCGGAGGATTCTTCAGCAGCCACGCGCCCACCATGCACATCAGGAACAGGATCACTCCGATGATTTGAAAGGTCGTCCGCCAGCCGAATCGCTCGATGAGCTCGTTGCCGAGCGGTCCAAATATCGCCGACCCACCGCCGTACCCCGCGACCATCAGCCCGACGACCAGACCGCGCTTATCTGGAAACCATTTCGACCCGACGGGGATCGGGGTGGCATAGCCGAATCCATTGCCCATGCCAACGAGAATTCCGAACGTGACGTACAGATGTGGGAGAGAGCTTGTGAAGCTGGTGAGGACGAACCCCAATCCGACGAGCGTTCCCCCAACGGCGGCGGGAATCGTCGGCCCCAGCCGATCCTGAATACGACCCGCCAGGACGAACGACAGCGCAAAGGTGGCGATCGCGATCTGGAAGGCCCACGTGACGTCGGTGCGGCTCCAATCGAATTCGGCTTCGAGCGGGCTGATGAACACGCTCCAGGCGTATAGCGAGCCGAGAGCCAGGTTCATGGACACACCGCCCACGACAGGGAGCCAGCGGTTCGTGGTCTGCGCTTCCGTGTTGGACATGTCGAATGCTCCGCAAGCGGCGTCACGTTGACGCCAGGGATCGGCCGGGGGGGCCGCTACTGTAGGCCACAGATTACGTCGTTTGGGAGAGGTGGAGCAATGGCTAGTGTCAGTCGGTGGAACAGATCCGTGGCGCAGCGCCCGGCTGTCAAGGCGCGACGAGGGGGCGAATTGGGAATCTGTGAGCGGCGGGTTTCCCGACAGCGGCCCACGCCCTCATGCGGTCGCTGAGCATGGGACGTGTGTGTGCCCTACGCGTTGTTCTGGCCGAGCCTGTCCGAATTCCTGCGTGTGGTGACACACCATCGCGTCTTCGACCCACCGTCCGGGCGCCAGCCGAGTACGCATCGTGTAGGCATTTCTGGGCACGGCATCCGCCTTGCCTCGCAGGCCTGCCGCCCTTCGCTTGCACTACCGTCCCGCGCGAGCTTCGGCGCGTCCACCGTAGCCTCTTGACCGCCATAGCCTTGGCAAAGGCCGTTGGCGGAGGCGGGAAAGCCTGCGCCACCGATTCAAGCCCACCTGGTTCAGATTCGGCGGCACCGGATGGCCCGTGCAACTTCCGTCGCACCTGCCCGTCTAACTCACGGTAGACCACGGAGTGAGTGCCCGTGGCCCGCACCCCGGCCGTCTCCCAGAGGGAGAGGGAAGCACCGGAGCACATTTTGCAGCAGGATCGCCCCCATGCACACATTTTCGCTTCGGCGCGCGGTGCGGACGCTCTTCAGCACGCCGCTGGTCACCATCATCGCGATCGCCTCGCTGGCCCTGGGCATCGGGGCCAACGCGGCGATCTTCTCCCTCTTCGAGCAGTTCCTCCTGCGGCCGCTGCCGGTCCAGGAGCCGGATCGGCTGGTCAACCTGGCCGTACCGGGACCGAAGCCGGGGTCGACGTCGTGCGGCAATGCCGGCGGCTGCGACGAGGTCTTCAGCTACCCGATGTTCCGCGACCTCGAGCGGGAGCAGACCCCGTTCACCGGCATGGCCGCCCACCGCTCGTTCGGTACCAACCTCGCCTACCGCGGCGAGACGATGACCGGCCGCGGGTCGTTCGTCTCTGGCAGCTACTTCGGCGTGCTGGGCGTGCAACCCTCCCTCGGACGGCTGATCGATCCCAGCGACGATCGCGCCGTCGGCGAATCGCCCGTCGTCGTACTGAGCCACAACTACTGGCGCTCTCGTTTCGAGGAAGACCCGGACGTCATCAGCGAGACGCTCATCGTCAACGGCCAGGCGTTGACCATCATCGGCGTGACGCCGCTGGGGTTCGACGGCACGACGATCGGCTCGAAGCCGCACGTGTTCGTGCCGATCACCCTGCGTGGCCTGCTGCAGGGAGGCTCCGGCGGCTTCGAGCAGCGGCGCAGCTACTGGGCGTACGTGTTCGCGCGGCTCGAGCCGGGCGTGTCGATCGTGCAGGCGCGCACCGCCATCAACGTGCCGTACTCCGCCATCATCAATGAGATCGAGGCGCCGCTGCAGGCCGGGATGAGCGACCAGACGATGGCACGGTTCCGGGCGAGAGAAGTCGTGCTCGCCGACGGTGCCAAGGGACAGAGCGGCCTGCATGACGACGCCCGAGCGCCCCTGATCCTGCTGCTCGGCGTCACAGCCTTCGTGCTGATCATCGCCTGCTCGAATATCGCCAATCTGCTGCTGGCGCGCGCCGCCAGCCGTGAAGGCGAGATGGCGGTGCGGTTGTCGCTCGGGGCGGGCCGTGGCCAGCTAATCGGGCAGCTCCTGCTCGAGGCGTGCGTGCTGGCCGCCCTTGGGGGTCTGGCCGGCCTCCTCGTGGCACGCTGGACGCTGGACCTCATCATCTCGCTCCTCCCGGTGGAAGCGGCCGCAACGTTCCCGATGACGCTCAGCGGTGTCGCGCTGGCGTTCATCGGCGCGCTCGCAATCGGCACCGGACTGCTGTTCGGGCTGTTTCCGGCGCTGCACAGCACACGTCCGGATCTCGCCACGGGGCTGAAGCGCCAGTCGGGACAACCGTCTGGTTCGCGGTCTGCCGGCCGGTTCCGCACGTCGCTCGCCACCGTCCAGATCGGCCTCTCGATGGTGCTGCTGGTCTCGGCCGGGCTCTTCACGAAGAGTCTGTACAACGTCAGCCGCGTCGACCTCGGGCTCGAGGTCGACCACCTCCTGACCTTCGGGATCTCACCGGAGCGGAACGGCTATACCACGGAGCAATCACGCGCGCTGTTCGTACGTCTGGAGGACGAGCTCGGGGTGCTGCCTGGAGTGACCGGCGTGACCGCCTCGCGGGTGCCGCTGCTGGGCGGGAGCAACTGGGGCAACAGCGTGAGGGTCGAGGGATTCGACGCCGGGCCCGATACCGACACCAGCTCGCGCTTCAACGAGGTAGGTCCAGGCTACTTCGGGACGGTCGGCATCCCGCTCATGTCGGGCCGGGAGTTTACCTTCTCGGACGTCGACGACGCACCGAAGGTGGCGGTCGTCAACGAGCAGTTCGCGAAGAAGTTCAACCTCGGACGGGACGCTGTCGGCACGTGGATGGCCACCGGGGGGCGTGACGCGGAGCTCGACATCCAGATTGTGGGCCTGGCGCAGAACGCGAAATACAGTGAGGTCAAGGGTGAGATCCCCCCGCTCTTCTTCCTGCCCTACCGCCAGAACGACGCCATCGGCGCGATGAACTTCTACGTGCGCAGCTCGGTCGAGCCGGAGCAGCTACTCGCGGCGATGCCGCGGGTCGTGAACCGTCTCGACCCGAACCTTCCGGTCGAGGAGCTGCGGACCATGGAGGCCCAGGTGCGCGAGAACGTCTTCGTCGATCGGATCATCAGCGTCCTGGCGGCGGCGTTTGCCGGGCTGGCAACGTTGCTCGCGGCGATCGGACTCTACGGCGTGCTCGCCTACACCGTGGCACAGCGGACGAGGGAGATCGGCTTGCGTATGGCGCTCGGTGCCGACGGCGGCCGGGTCCGTGGCATGGTGATGCGACAGGTTGGCCGCATGACGCTCGTCGGAGGGTCCGTCGGCCTGATTCTGGCGGTCGGACTCGGTCGGGTGGCGCGGTCCCTGCTGTTCGAGCTCCAGAACACCGATCCCGTGGTGCTGATTGGCGCGGTGAGCGCGCTCACGCTCGTTGCGCTCGGCGCCGGCGCCGTCCCGGCGTGGCGTGCGTCGCGGATCGAACCGATGAGCGCCCTGCGGCACGAGTGACCGGGCCCTCAGCTGACAGCCTGTGGGAATGTGCCACGTTCGACCGAGGTCTCAGGGGATGACAGTGACCGTCACATCCGAATCGACACCCAAGGCGCCGTCAGACACCAGACACCGCAGCACGTAGGTGCCGGGCTCGTCGAAGGTCACCTCGACCTCGAACTTGCCGTCCGGAGGCACCGGCGGCGGATACCAGTAAGTCGCCCAGGGCGAATTCGCGTGGACCCGCGTGTCTTCCCACACCTTGGTCTGCTCGGGGGCGAACGTCACCGTCCCCGCGCCGCGGTAGAGGTACCACGACAATCGAAGACCTGTCGCGCTGTTGACCGTGATCTGGCGCGGCTTCATCCACCCGCGTGGGACGTCGGGGCCCGGCCTGCCGAACGGGTCGGTGTTCCGGCGAGGTTCTGTTGCCTTCGGCACGCCGTCGTCGCTGGCGAACGCCACCAGCATCAGCGGTTCACCGACCCGGACGGTACGTGTCGTCTCGCCCTCGACGCTGAGCTCCGGAGCCGTGTTCGCGCGAATCGTCGGGTTCGTCGTGCCCGCCCCGATCGCGCCCTGCTCGGACGCTTTGACCATGCTGTCGACTCTGTAGTCGAGCCGGAGCGACGCATACGCACTGACCGTTTTTCCATGGGTCGACAACGTCCAGATGACCTCGTCGCTCTCCCTGAAACCGTCTGGAATGGGGACGCGAAAGACGAATCGGTTGCGGCGTGGCAGAAAGTGCGTCGGCTGGCCCTGGTCGGCCACCGCGGGGTCGAACGCCTCGGCGTCTGCACCGCCGGCACCCGGTTCGCCGAAGACGAAGTAGTTGTCTGGACCCACCGGGACGTCGGGCTCTTCGTCCCAGTTCGCGTTCATGTACCCGAAGAGGAAGTAGCGGGACCCGTCAGGGTCCTCCTCCCACCCTTCATACGCGGCCGACACCGGCTGTCCCGACCGGTATGTCAGCTGCGCACCGGTCCCCTGCTGGGTCCACAGCATCGCCACCGCGACCAGCAGCAGCGTGCATCCCGCGCTGCGCATCGTGTTCAGAAAAGAGATCGTGTGCATCGTCTTGGTGACCGTGCTCGCAACCGGCGCACCTACCGCCACGTCTAGCGAGGCTCCGCTGTCACAACACACGTTGTTCAAGGAGTCTAGCGCTGTGGCTGCGTGCCGTCAGCCTCCGCTTTCGCCTTCGCCGCGTCTTCCGCCCGGGCGACGGCTCGCTGCGCCTCGGCCAGCTTTTCCTGGGCGAGCTCGAGTTCCGTCGGAGGAATGACCGGGCACAGCGGACAGCCGATGATGTGGTCGTTCTTCGTCAGGTTGCGCATCTTGCGCCGCTCGTTCATCGCCTCCTGGAACTGCTCGTCGGTCATCGACACGCCGTTGCCCAGGTCGATGAACATGTTGGAGACGGACCGATTGCCCGAACCTTGCCAGTTCCTCGGGTCGGGGATGTTCTTGTTGGCGGCCGTGTTGTCCATCTCGCCGATGATGTGGAGGATTGTGCCTTTCGGCAGCAGCGGCTCATAGCCGTGCGCGTATTGATACCCACGCACCCAGTTGTGGTCGTACCCGGCACAGGTGAGCGTCTCGACGTTGAACCCCCAGATCGCCTCCAGGCACATCCGCGCCCCGGGCGCATGGAGGTGCGGTTCGAACGTCGTGATCTTGGTGTGCTCCGGCAGCACGTAGTAGGCGTGGAGCTCCTGATCTTTCTGATTCGGCTGGATGTCGATGTCGACCGCGTTGCCCAGGGGGCGGAGCGCCCACTGGAACTTCGGTTCGTATCCCTTCGGATGGAACCGCCACCCGATCTCGAGGTGCGCCCGGGTGTCTTTTCCGTTGGAGTGCAGGTGGACCGAATTGGACACCACGCTGGAGTTCGCGTGCAGGAGCGGTGCACCTTCCGGATCGAACACGTCGGCATTTCGGCCAACCTCGTGCACCGGCCAGAACGAGCCGGCGGTCGGACGATCGTCGTCGCCGAACACCGCGGTGTTCCAGATCATGTGATGGTAGATGAACCGCCCACCGACGGTCTCTCGCGAGTCCTCGGTATCCAGCACATCGTTGATCTCTCGGATCTCGACAGAGGCCACATGCCGATCTTCGGTGATCCCCACCTTGACGGGCGTGATCTCGCCCCACCAGTCGGGAGCGTCGCCCAGCAAGGTGATGTCTTCGGTCACGGTGATCAGGTCCGGCTCCCCAGCCGTCCAGAGCCCCGCGCCACCAATCGGCTTGGGCGGCGGCATGTCGGCCGGATTCCCGCGTGGTGCGCCGTTGTCGGTCCATGTGGCGATCTTGGCGATCTCTTCAGCGCTGAGGGATGGGTCGAACTGATACTCCTGGATGCCGATGTTCTTCTCGATATACCAGGGGGGCATCACCCCCGCCACGGGCCCCAGGCTGGTCCGCATCTTCATGGCGCGCGCCCAGGGTCGGACGTCCGCATAGGTGATCAGCGACATCGGCGCCACCGAGTCGGGTTGATGGCAGTGCTGGCAGCTTCGCTGCAGGATCGGCGCGATGTCCTTGGTGAACGTCACGTCGTCCTGGTCTGACGCCACCTCCCCTGCAGCCTGTCCCGCTGCGACGCCAGGCGCGACCAGCACTGCACCGGCCAGCATGGCCACCCCGATCCCGAGCCTCGTCTTCCAAGCACGATTCGTTCTCATCGCCACAGCACACACCCCTCCCAAGCAACTCACGTGTCAGGTCAGTCCCACCTGTTTGCAGGATAGCTGCACGGTGCGCAATTGTCTATTAGGACGGAGACGACCGCAATCGGTTCCCGAGAGGTCACCGATCGGCGCGTCGTCTCGCCATAACGCAGCGAATGTCCCTGCGGCGGTCGGTCCGCGGTCCTCTGACGGTCAGGGGTCCGGCTGCCGTATGCTGAGCGTCTCCGATGGTGATGGGTGGCCTGCGGGTCGTCGAGGCGGGGGGAGAGGGATGAAGACGATCAAGCTCGTGCTCAAGGTGTTGATGACGGTGTTCTACGTCTACGCCGGCGTCAACCACTTTCTCGACCCGGCGTTCTACCTCGACATCATGCCACCGTATATGCCGGCGCACAGCGCTGCCGTCGCCCTGAGCGGCGTTGCCGAAGTTCTTCTTGGCATCCTCCTGCTGTGGCCACGCTCGCAGCGACTCGCGGCCTGGGGTGTCATCGCCATGCTCATCGCCTATCTGCCCGTACACGTCCACATGCTGGTGCACAGCGACCTCTATGCCGAGATTCCGGTGCTCCTGCTGTGGTTTCGCTTCCCGATGCAGGCGGTGCTGCTGCTCTGGGCCTACTGGTACACCCTCGGCGGCGACGCGACAGCGCGTTCAGCCTAAGGGCCCACGCAAGAACAACTTCCCATGTTCGGCCGCCGATGCATCCCGTTTGGCGGCGTTGCTCGTCGGTCGAATACTGCCCGTATGCTCCCTTCTCGCGCCTGGCCAGCCGGGTGCCTCGACGCCCCAAAACGGGAACTTCTTCTTGCGCGGACCCTGATTGTTCGTCAGCGACTCGAGGCTGACGGCGCGTGTCAGCGCCGCTTGCCGGTGAAGGTCCCGCCGCCATACCCCCCGAGATCGAGCTGGCCCGAGAGCGTGCCGTCGTCTTGTAGGGTGGCGGTGTAGGTCAACTCGATCGATTGGCCCCCCAGGTCGACGTTCAACGAGAACGTGATGTCGTTCCCGCTCACGCTGCCCGTCAACTCGGCCTCGCCAACGGCGTCGGACGAATAGTGTCCGGTCAGCTCCGTCCCGTTCTGCTCGAGCATCACGTTCGACGTGAATGGGCCGTTGTCGGTCTCGCCCGTTAGCGTCCAGTCCCCGGCCACGTCGGCCGGCGTCTGACCGGCCACGGTCAACCCGGTCGCCATCGTGGCGACCAATGTGGCCACCATCCCAACCGCGAGGCGGGCGGTCGTCATCCACCGCATTGCTTTCAGACCCATAGCACTCCTCATTCACGAGTCACGACATGCCGCAGGTAGTGGGCAACACGAACTCACCCTCGGAGTTCGACAGTTGCCATCACATGCGGAATCGGGGCACGCTGACACCGCGTATGCCACACCATAGTATAGATGACGTGATCGGACCCGATAGCACCGTGACCGGCGGCCTCGGCACTGCCATGGTTGTAGGCGGGAGGCACGGGCCGAAGAGGGGCGAAGGATGCGGCAGATTCTCTTTCTCATGCTACTGGCGGCCGGAACACTCAGGGCGCAGGAACCGGTCGCCACGATGTACGACGATCAGGTGACGCTGGTCGAGCACGATGTGCTGTCGCTGGCCGAAGCGATGCCGGCCGATAAGTACGACTTTGCGCCCACGAATGGGACCTTCGCAGGCGTCCGAACGTTTGGCGAGCAGGTCAAGCATCTGGCAACGATGATCTACATGACGTCGGCACTCGTGCTGGAAGAGCGATCACCGTATGGACCGGGTGCCCACAACAATGGCCCCGACACGGTCCAGTCGAAGGCCCAGATCATTGCGTTTCTGAAGGACTCGATTGCGTACGCCCGCAGAGCCATGGCGTCGCTGACTGAAGACAACCACATGACGCCGGTGGCCTCTGCGTTCGGGCAGATGCCGCGTTCAGCGGTTGCGGCGGGTGTGGCCTTCCACAGCTTCAATCACTACGGACAGATGGTGGTCTACGCGCGTATGAACGGGATCGTGCCGCCGGCCAGCGTACCCACAGGCGATGAGACACGGTGAGGGCGGCAGGCGGGATGCCTCGCCTGGACGGGTCAGCGACTGACGGCCACGGTGACATCCTCATAGGTCGGGAGGCCACCGTCGTGGGCGAGCGCGCGCAGCACGTAGGTGCCCGGTTCGCTAAAGGTGGCCGCGACCTCCCAGCGGTTGTCTGCCGGCGGGTCGGGTGTCGACCACCCTGGCGACCACGGCGAGTTGCCGCCGACTCGCGTGTCCTCCCATGCGGTGATCTGCGGCGGGTCGAATGTGACCTCCCCGGTCCCTCTGTAAACAAACCACGACAGCCTCAATCCAGTCGCGGTATCGGTCGTGAAGCGACCGGGGCGCCTGGGATCGGTTCCCGCAAGCGGTCTCGCTTGCGGCTTGCCGTCATCGATCACGACCGCCACCAGCAGCAGCGGTTGGCCGACCCCGATGGTCCGCGTCCGGTCGCCCTCGACCGTGAGCGTTGGCGCCTCGTTGTCCGCAAGATCCGGTGTGGTGCCGCCGGGGCCACCGGCGCCGAAGTTAGCCTGGATCACCAGCTTGTCGATGAAGTAGTCGCGCTTCAGCGTGCCATACGCGCGCTCGGTCTGCCCGTTGCTCGTCAGTGTCCAGACGAGCTCCTTGTTCCCGAAGTCGGCTGGTACACGTATCCGGAAGACAAATCGGCTCCGACGCGGAAAAAAGTGCGTGGGTTGCCCGTGATCGGGACCACCAGGTTCAATCGAGTTGTCGGGACCGATCGGCACGTCGATCTCCTCCTCCCAGTTCCGGTTCATATAGCCGAACACCAGGGTGAAGGAGCCGTCGGGGTTCCGCTCCCAGCCTTCGTACGCCGGCGCAATGTTCTGGCCGGTCGCGAACGACTGCTGCGCGCTGCTGTCTTGCCGCGCCGTCAGAGACGCCGCTATCACGACGCAGAGCACCCAGCGTGACGTGCCGCGGCGATGCCGCGGGCCTGTGCTGTGCATTGGAGGAAAACCGTTGCCTACTGGCTGCCTCCAGCGTTCGCCGGCGGGTCGGCTGCGCCACAGAGCAGGCACCCGATATCGGTGCCGCCGGTGAGACGCATCTTCTGTTCACGCTTGGCGACCTCGGCCTCGAACTCGTCGTCGTCCAGGTAGATCGCCTGCAAGAGGTTGATGAACATGTTGTCGACCGACCGGTGCCCCGACCCGGACCAGTTGCGCGGATCGACCACATTCGGGTTGGTCTGCGTGTTGTTGAAGTAGCCGGTCAGGTGGAGGATCGTCCCCTTCGGCAGGAGCGGCGCGGCGTCGTCTTCGTATTTGTACGCCCGCACCCAGTTGTGGTCGTACCCCGAACAGTTGAGCGTCTCCACCGTGGTGCCCCAGATCGCCTCGAGACACATCCTCACGCCGGGCGCGTGCATGTGCGGCTCGTAGACGCTGACCTTCGTGTTCTCCGGCAGTGTGAAGTACGCGTCCATCCGCTGGTTGTCTTCCATCGCCCGGATGTCGATGTCGGGGCCGTTGCCAAAGAAGAGCAGCTGCATCTTCCGCGTGGGCTCGTACCCCTTGGGATGAAACTTGAAGCCGACCTCGAGCCGGCCCGTGGTGTCGGTGCCGTTCGCGTGCAGATGGACCGACGGGAACATCAGCGTCGATCCTGCCTTGAGGAGTTGTCCAGCCTCCTCGTCGAAGACATCGGCATTCCGTCCAACCTCATGTACGGGCCACTGCGTCGCGTCGTTCGGACTGTCATCCGGAGCAAAGCTGATAAACACTGCGTGGTGCACGACGAACAGTCCACCCACGGTGTCGGACTTCACGCCTCGCGGCAGGTCGTTCCGCTCCCTGTATTCGATCGCCGCGACGTAGCGGTCCTCGGTCAGGCCGGTGTCTGCTTCGCCCAGACTGCCCCACCAGTCGGCCGCGAGGGCCTTCACCTCGAAGGACGGGGAGGACACGATGAGATCCGGCTGCCCGATCTCCCATGCGTCCACGTCGACGAAGGGCGGTGGCGTCGGCATGTCGGCCGGGTTCCCACGCGGCGCCCCGTTGTCGGCCCACGCAGCAATGGTCGCGACCTCTGCGTCGCTCAACGACCAGTCGTCCTTGAACCGCTGAATGCCGATGTTCTTCTCGATGTACCACGGCGGCATCACGCCCATCCTGCTGCGGAGACCGGTCCGATACTTGATGGAGCGCGCCCAGGGCCGCACATCTTCGTAGCTGATGAGCGACATCGGCGCCAGCGCGTTGGGCCGATGGCACTTCTGGCAACTCCGCTGCAGAATCGGCGCAATATCCTTCGTGAACGTCGGCTGCGCAGGTGCCTGGCCGGCTGCGGGCAGCGGCGCCGCCACGACCCAGACAGCGGCACCCGCGATGCACCCTCGAACCACGCTCCGCACCCAGCGAACATTCGACATCGTCGTCATTGTGTCAGTCCTTGTTCTCGAGATACGAGACCGGGCGCTCCAATGTTCTCACCCGGTCGCGTATCCCCACTGGACACGATAACCCGCATCCGTCACCTTTTCAATCGACAACGGATTGCTGAACAGAAGACTCCGGCTGCGTCCTCTCCCCCTGCCTGCCCTGAGCGGAGCACGCGTTGCCGAAGGGTGAGAAGGCCGCGGTGAGACGATCTCCGAGCGTCATCGATCGTGACACGGCCGGTCAACGAGCTCGCTCATCTGGCAGGGCGAACGAGGTGAGCGTGGTCCCGGCCGGGATGAGCACGTGCTGCCGACCGTCGAGCATGTGGGTCATCGCCGCCGCGCCCCAGATCGACGACCCCGTCGGATAGTGCCACAGGTTTTCGCCGGTGTCGGCGTCGAACGCCATGAAGTTGCCCTCGTTGTCGCCGGCGAACACGACGCCCGCGGCGGTCGACAGCACACCGGCCAGCGTCGGGGTCGGATAGCGGAACTCCCAGCGCCGCTCGCCCGTGGTCACGTCGATGGCGCGCAACGCGCCGTAGCCCTTGTCGGAGTCGACCCAGACTGTGCCGCCCGACGACCGCCGACCGGGCGCGATCTCCGGTTTCTGCGGGATGAAGGTGGCGCAGGTCTCCCGCGCGGTGACGAAGAACAGCCCCCGCACCGGGTCGAACGACGGCGGCATGAAGTTGGTGCCGCCCCAGTAGTCGGGCAGACAGCCCTGGCTGCCGTCGTTGAGCACGATTGGACGGCCGTCCGGCCCGATCTCCCGTGCCCAGGTCGTGTCGGTAAACGGCGTCCCCAGGAGCAGCTCGCCCGTCACACGGTCCAGCACGTAGAAGAACCCATTGCGGTTGGCGACCATGACGACCTGCCGCGGCCGCCCTTCCCACATGATGTCAGCCTGCACCGGCACGTGGTTCGAATCCCAGTCGTGCGTGTCGTGCGGCGTGAACTGGTAGTGCCAGCGCAGCAGGCCCGTGTCGGCGTCAAGTGCCACGAGCGAGGCGGTGTAGAGGTTGTCTCCCAGGCGGTCGGCGCCGTAGTAATCGGGGTTCGGGTTGCCGGTGCCCCAGTACAGCAGGTTCAGCTCCGGGTCATAGCTGCCGGTCGCCCAGGTGCCGCCCCCACCGCGCTCCCTGACCCCGGTGAACGGCCAGGTGTCGCCGCCCGGCTCGTCCGCCGTCGGGATGGTATAGAACCGCCAGTGGCGCGCTCCGGTCTCTGGATCGTAGGCGTCGATGAATCCGCGTGTCGGGTACTCCCCGCCGGAGATCCCGACGATGACCTTGTCGCCGATGACCAGCGGCGCCATCGTCGCCGCATACCCGATGTGGTAATCGGCCAGCTCGACGTCCCACAGGATGCTGCCGGTCCTGCGGTCGAGCGCGAGCAGATGCGCGTCGAGCGTCACCATGAAGAGCTGGTCACCGAGCAGGCCGAATCCGCGGTTCACCGGCGCGCTCGCCCCATAGGTGAGATCGTCCGGCAGCTCGCGCCGGTACCGCCAGAACGGACGACCTGTGCGGGCGTCGAGCGCCCACGCAAAATTGTTCGACCCGGTCACATACAGGACACCGTCCGACACGAGCGGTGTGGTCTCGAACCCCCGCCCCCGTGTCATCGTGCCGGTCTGGAACGTCCACTGCGGCACGAGGCGATGCACGTTGTCAGGGGTGATCTGCGTCAGCGGGCTGTGGCGCCGCCCGCTGTAGTCGCCCGAGTAGGTCAGCCAGCTCGTCGGGTCCTTCAACCCCTGGAGGAGATCCTGAGACGTCACCCCGGGCGCCGGGTCCTGCCGGGCTGCCAGCCAGGCGGAGCTCGGCAGCGCGAAGAGCGTCGCGATTACGACGAGTCGAGTGAGCCGCATGCGTCTGCACCTCTCAGGAGGGGCGCCCCGTTTACTGGACCACATTTAGGGTGCCGAGGAACCGCAGCAGATCGTCGAGGTCGTCATCACTGAGCTGGTCGGACCCGAATGCCGGCATCAGCGATTGCGTCTCGTCGCGCACCTCGCCCAGATCCGCCTTCAGGTAGCCCTGGAGCCGTTCTTCGGTGTCGACGATCTGGACCGAGAAGACATCTTCGCCTTTCTTCACCCCGCGGATCAGCTCGCCGTCAGCCGTGACCAGGGTCACGGTCCGATACCCGACCGCCATGGACGCGCTGGGGTCGCGGATCGCCAGCGTGAGCGCCGCCCGCGACCTGATCCGTGCGATGCGGGAGAGATCCGGGCCCAGACGCCCGCCATTCCCGTTCACTCGATGACACCGGACGCAGGTCGACCGGAAGATGTCCCGGCCGTGGTCAGCGTCGCCCGTTGTGAACTCGACCGGCGGCACCGTGCTGACGCTCTTCAGATAGGCGACGATCGCCCACAGCTCGTTCTCGGGTGCGGAGCTCGAGGGCATGATGCTACCCGGCACGCCGCGCCGGATCGTCTGGAAGACCCGCGCCTCGCTGGTCCCGACCGCCCAGAGCGCCGTCAGGTCGGGACCGCTGATGCCCTTGGCGTCGGCGCCGTGACACTCGGCACAGCGGGTACCGTACAGCGCGGCCCCGGCGCGCCGCGCGGCCGGGTCGCCTTCGTACGGGTTCGCGACGACGCCGTCCTGCCCCGCCCGAGCGCCGGAGGGAACCAGCAAGAGCGTCACGCCGCACATCAACACCAGGCGGACCATCGCCTGTCTCCCCGGGGTGCTCCGGTACCGTGCGACCTTGCTCTTCCCCATGTAGATTGCGGTGGGCTCGCCCACGGTACTGCATAAGCGACCGGCGTTCAACGGTCTCTCGGCAGTCCTACAGGAGACAGCAGACAGGAGTCGGGAGACAGGAGAAACCTGACGCCTGCGCCGCTTTCTGTTCCGGCCTCGGCGTAACGCGCACTCGAGCGGACGACTGCTTTGCCGCGCTCCGGAGCAGTCCGGCAGGACGCCGTCGCCGATCACGATCGCGCTGTCGGTGCGTGTCGCCGGTCCGTTCAGACTGAGCTCGCCTTCACTCGTCGAGGATCGCCGCGGCGGGGCCGGTCAGCTCGACGATGTGCAACCCCGTATTGGCTCGGTCCACCAGATAGATCAGCCCCCGATCGTCGACCTCCACGTTGTTCGTCTGAATCGCCGTCTTACAGCGCTCGACGCCGTCGATCGTGACGCACCGCACGTCGGTGTTCTCCGTGGTCGCGGGAATGAAATACGCCACCTCGGTCGGGTCGAACGGGTTGCGGACATCGACGACCCGCATCCCGGCGTTGAACCACGAGAACACCTGGAGCCTCTTGTAGAACGGCGCGCTCATCGACCACTGCGTGCCGTGGGGGCCGAATCGCCCGCCTCGTGCGCAGAAACCGCCGTCGGCCTCACGCACCTGGAACGTCGAGACCGGCATCGGATGGGTTGCGTCGGCGAGGTCGACGAAGAAGACCACGTGCCGCGCCTCCTGGCACTCGTTCGCCACCGACTCCGACACCAGGACCACGAAGTCGCGCGTTCGTTGATCGCGGTTCGGGGCATAGTCGGCCAGCTCGACGTCGACGAGCGGAAAGGCGGTGTGCGCGCCCCAGAAGAAGGGCAGGTCGAGCCGGCCGATCTGGGGAAACCGCAGACCGCTCGGGCTCGACGCGAGCGGCCCGGCCGCGCGCGGGTCGCCGCGGAGAAAGCGCTCACGGTCCACGATCTGCAACACGCCGTTGCGTGACGTGCCATAGCTGAGATACAGGCGCTCGCCGAGGGGGACCACCTCGTGCACCCCCGAGCCGCCGGGCACCGGGCCGGACGCGTCGGGTTGCACCCCGTCGAGGCTGAAGTCACGGATCCGGCGCGGCGCGGACGGGTTCGACAGGTCGAACGCCTGGACCACCCGCGGCGCGCGCCACCCGTCGACCGTCCCGATCAGGTAGGCGATGCCGGTGTCACATTCCCACCAGTTCTTGTGGGTGTTCTGCTCGCCGTCCGGTGTGTGACCCATCGTGGCCACGGTCGTCACGAACGCGGGGTCGGCCGGGTTTGATACATCCCACAACTCGTGGCTCTGGTTTCCGTTGGCCCGCAGGAGATAGGTCGCGCCGGGGTCTGCGCCCGGCAGGTCGGCGCCGGAACAGACCTGCACCATCTGGGCACCCTGGGCGTCACCCGTTGCGGGAATGTGATGAAGATAGACGGGACGTGCCGGATCGGTCACGTCGACGATCGATGTGCCGTTGACCTCGACGCGGCCGGTCAGCGGGTTGAGCGCCTCGCCGGCGTGGTGCCCGACATACAGGATCCTCCGCCCACCCTGCTCGACCGGAAGCGGATGATACGCGGACCGGCCTTGGAGGTCGTGGGTCCCCACCAACCGGGTGTTGAGCCGTTCCTCCGGATGGCCTTGCGCCAGGGCCGGCGCGGCAGCCACGCACGCCAACACCCCCGCGACGACGATCTTGCAGATGCGTGCCATCGATGCTCCCTCCCCTTCGCGAGGGCTCTCCCCCTTTCAAGAAGTACGTAGAGGGCCGTCATTCGCCCGGCCCGAGACTGAAGCGAGGATGGTGAAGCCCTCCGGCGTCCTCCGGCTTCCTCCGGCTTGCTCCTGCCTCCTGTCTCCTGTCTCTTTCAAGTACGCCCTCTCTATGGCACGAGCAGGCGGATGACGCCGTCGCGCTTGTTCAACAGAAAGATCTGGCCCTCGGGTCCGGTGCCAAAGCGCAGGTCCGCACGCGTCGCCGGCGACCTGCCGTGTTCCCTGTTCTTCTCCTGGATGAGCTGCAGGAGCGTCTTCGACACCCCGTCGTCCTGGAAGATGAAGAGCACCCGTCGAATCGCCTCCTGTCCCCCCGCCGGAAGCTGGTCGGCCTGGACATAGAAGACCTCGCCGCTCGGGTTGTCGCCGAACAGCAGCAGGTTCGTCAGCGCCGGAATCGCGTCGTCGCGATACACCACGAGACCGGTTGCGGCCGAGCTCCGCTGCAGCAGCGGGTCCAGCTGCCCGTACTCGGCGACCGGGTAGGTGAGCCCGGCCTCGCCTCGTGCATCGACCAGGCTGACCTCGCGCCGGCTGATGAACCGGTAGCTGCCCTCCCAGTCGTTCCACCCCAGGTTGGCGCCACGGGTGACGAGACTGATCTCCTCCACGATGTTCTGACCGATGTCGGCGAGGAACATGTTGCCGGTCACCCGGTCCCAGCCGAAGCGCTGAGGGTTGCGCACACCGTAGGCGTAGATCTCAGGCAGCGCGCCGGCGGCGCGAGCGTTGACGAACGGGTTGTCGGCGGGAATGCCGTAGTGGCCGTTGGCACTGTCGGAGCCGAGCGGGTCGAGACGCAGGATCTTCCCGAACGCCCGACCGAGATTCTGCGCCAGGTCGAGCGGGTCACCGCCGCTGCCGCCGTCGGCGACGCCGATGTAGAGCAGACCGAAATCGGGGTCGCCGGGTGACACGAGCGGATTGAAGCCAATCTGGCCGCCGTTGTGGTTGCCGAAGGGCTGCTCGAACCGGAGCAGCTCGCGCGGCGGGCCACCGTCATAGGTCATGGCGGCAGGGTGCTCGGCCGTCCATTCCAGCAGGATCGTGTCGTGCGCATCGCTGCCGCCACCCGACACGAAGTCGGGCGTGGGCGTGGTGTTGGTCGTGTCGGTGTAGGTGTAGAGCTTGCCGAAGCCTGGTGTGCCGGGCTGGTTGAACTGCGGATGGAACGCGAAGCTCTGGAACCCGCGCTCGCTGCCTCTCGCCTGGATGCTCAGCTGCCACGCCGCCGCCGTGAGATCGAGATACCGGGTCACGACCCGACCGTCGTGGCTGACGCTGTACAACAGCCCGCGCATGTCGTTGACGAACAGCCGGTCTGTTCCCGGTTCGTCGACCAGGAGCATCATGCGGGCCGGCTGCCCGTCAACATCAGGGAGGGAGGCGAACTCGACGACGTTGACCGTGATGACACCGTCGGCCGCGGGGATCGGTGAGGAAAAGGGATCGTTGGTCGTCTGAGCGAGCACGGATGACACCATCAGCAGCGATGCCATCACGACACGCAACGGGACACTCCTCATGTATGCCTCCCCCTCCAGACATCCGTGGGGCAAGGCTTCAGCCTTGCCTCGCAGGCCTGAAGGCCTGCGCCACACAAGCAGCCCGAGTAACCATCGGGGCTCTTCACACGCGCGCTCCGGTCCAGATCAGCTGCGAGCGACACGCGGCTGACCCGGCAGCTCCTGGTGTAAGTTCCGCTGCATGCCGTCTGAATGCGTTGTTTCTCGGTCAGATATTACCGGTATTCTC
>JADFPE010000263.1 GCA_022562495.1 Acidobacteriota bacterium | reverse complement strand
CGCGTCAGCCGCACGCCGCTGCCAGCGAGCGCACCGACCACCGGCACCCCTTCGAACGTGTTCCACAGGCTGTGCGTCTCCTGATCGAACATCAGTTTGTTCGACCGATACAGGAGACCGCTCGTGCCGAACGTGAGATGCCGGCCGTCCGCCACACTCTCGAACGGAATCACGGTGCCACACAGCGTGCAGTAGACGATCGTCAGCTCGACACCTCCCAGGCTGTCGAGCGCCATCTCGTGCCAGGCGAGAATGCGTTTGGGATAGGCCCGTGCCTCACCCTCGAGCGCGATGCCGAACACGATGTCGTCGTCGCTGAGGTAGTCGGCCGCGGCGGCGGCGAGTCGCTGCGGGTACTCGAGCGGCGGAATCCCGTTGACCGTCACACCGCCCCATGCGATCTCGTCGAGGCGGATGAGCGACGTGACGCCGCGCGGGAAGAACTCCTCGAAGCGCCGATCGATCTGGCCGTACAACGACCCCTTGAAGAGCGCGTAGTCCGGGTGCGGATCGTATGGCTGGTCCCAGATCCACTCGTGCCAGCGCACGAGGTCGGCCCCGAACTGCTGGCCCGTCTGCTGCTGGAGGAAGTCGATGAGTCTGAAGAATTGGAAGAGCTGTGGGCCGGGCGGGCGCACGAAGCGCGCCAGATCCCAGATGATTCCCGCATAGCCGACCCGCCACCGTGCGCCGATCTGGCGAAGCGCGTCCGCTGCCCGGCTCCCATCCTGCGCGGTCGCCTGGGAGAACAACCGGATGTCGGGATGGTCGTCCTGACCGGCCTGCTGCGCGCTGGAGGGGCCAGCCGCTGTGCCCAGGACGAGCAGGGTGCCGAACAACGCCAGCGTGACGGTCTTCTGCATGTCTCTTACGCTCGCTGGCGTCCTCCCGCACCGTGATGTTCGCGGGTTCAGGTCCCGGTGCATCACCCCAGCCTCATGCGCGGCTTCGAGGCCCTCGGCTGCCAGACCGGTCCCAGGCTGGCCTCGCCGAGAGCGATCGACGACACAACGGCTCCGCACGCGGTGCATCGCGGGGAATGAGCGGCGCACTCACCTCGGGGGCAGGTCGTTTCGCACGACCACCCCACCCTTCATCACGAACTGCACGCGTTCCATCTCGGTGATATCCACGAGCGGGTCCCCCGAGACCGCAATAAGGTCGGCGAACTTCCCCGGTTCCACACTCCCCACGTCGTGCGCCCAGTCATAGTTCAGGATGGCGGCGGCCGTGGTCATGGCCGTCTGCAACGCCTGCGCCGGCGTCATGCCCCATCTCACCATCCCGGCAAACTGGTTGGCCTGCTTGCCGTGCGGAATGGCTTCCCCCGCGGCACCGCTCCCGAACGGAAGCGGCACCCCGGCGGCCAGCGCCTTTCGGAAGCTGTGCTCCGCCATGCGCAAGCGGCTGGTCTTGCCGCCGGTGGTCCTCAGATCCGCCGGTTCCAGCCGGATCAAATCGTCGATCGTCATCACAAGCGGGAGGCGCTTCTCGACCAACATCTTCAGGGACGCATCATCCAGGTCGATGGCATGCTGTGGAGCGTCGACCCCCGCCCGGAGGCAGCTGTGCAGGCCTTCACCCCCATAGGTATGGCAGGCGACTTTCAAGCCCAGCCGGTGCGCCTCATCCACGATCGCCTCGACCTCTTCGAGCGTCAGAGACGGGCTGTTCACCATCGTGCCATCCGGCCTGAACGCCCCCTGGTAGCCGTATTCCCCACCAACGAAATCCTGGGTCGTGTAGATCTTGATCCAGTCGACGCCGTCGAGTTTCGCCTCCCGCACCGCTGCACGCGCCAGCCAGGGTGAATTGACGTTCTTGTTCTCTGTGAACCCGTCGAGGAACGTCGGCGATTGAGCCACGTAGGGACGACTCGCCCGCTGGTTGAGCGATTGCCCTGCCACCTGCATGCGCGGTCCCTTGATGACGCCGCTGTTGATGACCGTCCGCAAATCGACGGTGCCGAAGCCGCCGCGCGAGTCCAGGTCTACGACCGTGGTGAAGCCGGCGTTCAAATCCTTCTGCGCGTTCGCCACCGATCCATACGCGCGGGAGTAGACGGTGGGGCCGCCGCCGTTCACGTGCACGTGCGTGTCAATCATCCCTGGAAGCACGGTCACCCCACTGAGGTCGAGCACGGTTGCCCCCGGCGGGATGTCCACGGCGGGGCCGACGTCCACAATCCGGTCGCCCTCTATGAGCACGACCTGGTTCGTCAAGAGGGTGCCTGACGTGGCGTCGAACAAACGACCCGCGCGAATGGCGACGACCTGCGTGGCCGGCGCGAGAAACCGGGACGCAGCTTGTGTCTCGGCTTGCGCTCTTCCACCTTGAGACCAGACCAGGGTCCCTGATACTCCCATCGCGACGACCAACCCGACGATGGCTCTCGGCACGCCGTGCCAGCGCATGAAATGCTCCTTTCTATTGGGATCGCACCCCTCCACGTGCGGCGTCGCCTGTTGTCGAAGCGCGCTCGGCGCCCGAAGGCGGCTTACGTCGTAGTACCCGAGGCGGGTGCCGGGGCTGAGGGTCATGATCGGGAGCGTGAGCCGGTCCGACTACTGCCACCGACCAGCCACGCCGCCACGATGAGCACGCCAACCGACGCGAGACCAACACGTCGCACGTGCACGCGGGTCATGTTTCACCTCCGGGGGATTCCACCACCCGTCCGGTCCCTCCGCCGAGACACGTCAGATGGTCCTACTGACTGTCCCGGTCTTAGGGCCCGTAAGGAAATAACAATGTCATTCTGGCCGCCGATGCATCCCGCCCGACTGCGTTGCTCGTCGCTCACATACTCCCGGTATGCGCGCTCCTCGCGCCTGGCCGGCCGGGCGCCTCGACGCCCAGAGAAGCCACTGTTATTTCCTTACGGACCCTTCGATCGCGTCGAGCAGCAGCCCGAGCGCGGTGTCGAGCGCCTGGACGCCGACGCGCTGCCCGCGTCGGTGCCCCATCCGCACGACGACGAGGTCGTGGGTCGGCACGATGATCACGTGCTGGCCGCCCGCGCCCGACATGTAGTAGGCACTGCGAGGCAGCGCCGTCCACCGCTGGTTGCCGTTGACCCAGAACAGGCCGCCGTACTGCGACTGATCCCACGCGGGGGCGGGCGTGCTCACGAACTCGGCCCAGCCCTCAGGCAACAGCCGCTCGCCGTTCCACATGCCGTCCTGCAGATACAGCAGACCCAGTCGCGCCCAGTTGCGGCCGGTCCCGTAGTCGAAGCCGGTCAGCAGAAAATTTCCATACGGATCGGGCTCCATCACCTGTTCGCGGATCCCGATCCGGTCGAACAGGGCCTGCTGCGGCCACGTCAGGTAGGTCTTGCCCATCCGCTCGACCGTGTGCCGGATGATGTAGCCAATCGTGAGCGGGTCGCTGTTCCGATAGCGCCCCACCGTGTTCGGCGGGAACTCGGCCGCGCGGGTGATGGACAAGTGGAACGCGTCGATGCCGCCGGCGTAGATATAGAGGTGATCCGCGATCTCCCGACCCCATTCCCAGCGGGGCTGGCTCGCGTGTGTGAACAGCAGGCCGCTGCTCATCCGCATGAGATCCGAGACGCGGATCCGTGAACGGGGATCCTCCGGGTCCTGGCGCCAGAGCGGCACCGGGGCGGGATCGTGCAGCCCGAGGTGCCCCTCCTCGACGAGCAGGCCGAGGAGGGTCGCCGTCAAGCTCTTGCCCATCGACCAGCTCTCGAGCTGCGTGTCGCGGTCGGCGCCCTGGCCGTACCGCTCGGCGATAATCCGGCCCTTGTGGACCACGACAAACGCGGCGGTCAGACCGCCGTCGGCGAACGCGGCGTCCGTGGCCGCGGTCACGGCCGCCCGATCGATCCCCGCGGGCCACGGCGCGCCGGTTGGTGCATCACCCATCGGCCACGGCTGTGTCATGGCATCGGGAAGCGTGGTCCGGACCTCGACCGGGTCGAAGAAGACGCCGCCGGCGCCTGGCGGCAGAATCACACACCCCTGGTCGCCGTAGTATTTCGCGCGGCCGGTGAAGCCGTGGGCCGTGACGCGCACCATCTTCTCCTGCCGATCGAGATCGAGGAAGACCGCGGCATCGTCGCCCGCCAGCAAGCGTCTCCGATCCGCGGGTGGCAAAAAGTCGGGGGTGCTGTTCCGCACCGCGTCGTCGAGGTCACGACCGGAGACGAAGACGGCGGAGCAGATGACCTTCGCCGTCCCCTGTGCGCCGAAATCACTCGCCGTGCGCGCCACCTGACCGAGCGCCGGCCCCGTCAGGCCCGCAACGAACGTGAGCGCCACCGTGACCACGCGAGCCTGTGCTCCGCTGTGCATGCCGCTCATCCCACAACCTCGTGGGCCTGCCAGACCTGTCCCCTGCCCCCCTCCCCGAGGAGGGCGGTGACGTCAAAGTGTCCGCGACGGGTGCCAGGGTGCAGGGCCATGACGTCGCCAGGTACTCAGGGCAGCGCAAACACGAAGAGGTTGTTCCCCGAGCTTGGCTGCAGCTCGGGTGTCAGCCGACGGAACGCGGCCGAGGTGATCGAGCTGCCGGTGCTGACCGCCACATACTGCTTTCCATCGACGGCGTAGCTAATCGGGAAGCCGGTGACCGACGACCCGAGGTTGATCTCCCAGAGCACCTCGCCGGTCTCGTGGTCCAGGGCCCGGAACCGCCCGTTGACGTCGCCACCAAACACCAGCCCGCCCCCGGTCGCCACGAGCGACGTGGTCGCCGCCCGCTGCTCGTAGGTCCACACGGTGACACCCGTCTCCGCGGAAATCGCCCGCACGGTGCCGATCTGGTCGGTCCCCGGAGCAGCCTGGCCGCGCATCGTGAGCGCGTAGAGCGCGCTGCCGCCCTCGGTGGTGGCCATCATCCGCGCGCACACGTTGCGCAGCGGGTAATACATGGTGTTGGTCAGCGGGCTATAGGCGCCGGCCTCCCAGTCCTTGCCACCGACGGCGTGTGGGCAAACCAGGACGTCCTGACCGAGGCCGCTGAAGACCACCTCCGAGTTCTCCGTCACCGCGCCGGTAGCGCCGTCGATGTTGCTGATCACGTTCTGCGTCACCGTCGGGGTGGCCCAGAGAAACTCCCCGGTTTCGCGGTCGAGGGTGTAGACCACTCCGGTTTTGCCGGGAATGCCGGTGATCACCTTCCGCATCTCGCCGGGCTGCAGTCTTGGATTGATCCACTCCACGGCAGTCGCATCGGGTGTCACGGCCGTGTCGACCAGCAACCGCTCAAACGGATGGTCCAGGTCCCAGTGGTCGTTCAGATGCTGGTAGTACCACACGATGTCACCGGTGTCTGCGTCGAGCGCGAGCGTCGAGTTGTGGTAGAGGTGCTTGTTGGTGATGCCGCCGAGCATGAACTTCGGCGCCGGCGAGGTGACCGACGTCCCGATGTACACGAGGTTCAATTCCGGGTCGTAGCTCGGCACCATCCAGGCGCCCACGTGCTTGCGCTCTTCAAAGGGGACCCCTCCCCACGTCTCGTCTCCAGGTTCGCCCGGTGCCGGAATCAGCCGTCGCCGCCACAGCTCCGCGCCGGTCGTCGCGTCGTGCGCGACGATGACGCAGGCATTCGGCCCACCCTTCGGCGCGCAGCTCCGCCCGGAGATGACCTTGCCGTTGGCGATGATCGGCCCGGAGGTCTGATTGGCCGGGTGCACCGTGTAGTCCAGGATCTGCGTCTCCCAGACCATCTCGCCCGTCATGGCGTCAAGGGCAAAGACATAGTCGTCGGCGCTGGTGTCGATGATGAGGTTGCCGTAGATGGTGAGATTGCGGTTGGTGTCAATCAGGCTCCCGATCATGTAGTCCGCCAAGTCGTCAGGGCGATCGCGGCGGTATTCCCAGAGGAGGTCGCCGGTCGCGGCGTCGATCGCCTGAATGACATCTCGCGGGTTCGGCATGTACATCACGCCGTCGTAGACGAGGGGGGTGCCCTGCTGCTGGCGACCCGGTCCCAGCGCGCGCGACCAGACCATCCGGAGCTCATCGACGTTGTCGCGGTCAACCTGGTCGAGCGGGCTGTAGCCCCAGCTGTCGAGCGTGCGGCGCCACATCAGCCAGTCGGCCGGATCGGGATGCTGCAGGACCGCGTCGGTGACCGGCGTGAAGGTCTCGACTTGCGCCTGGCCGGGGAACCCGGTGGCGATGGTGAGCGCGAACGTCGCAAGGCATGCACGGGACATCGCCGACCGAGATGCACGCATGGATCCTCCTCGGGGGATCGGAAATATGGCTGATTATGCCACTCGTCGGGGTGATCGCAACACCGCGTGGAGCCGCGCGGTGTGCCACGAGCGAACAGGACCGCGGGCGCTCGGCAATCGAGGACGGCTGCTAGCAGTCCGTGGTG
>JADFPE010000262.1 GCA_022562495.1 Acidobacteriota bacterium | reverse complement strand
CAGGCCGCAGGATTCATGCACCAACGCCAGGAAACGACGGTGCTGTATCTGTCGCCGTTGGTTCGTACGCAACCCGCATGTCGGGGCTCGCCGGCGGGCCTGCTCGGCGGGCCGAATCAAGCTTTACGGGGCGGGGAGGCACATACCCTCTCTGTCTCCGTCAATCTGCTCGAACTCGCAAGACGCTTGCCTGTCTCCAGAGTACTGGTTCTGCCGTATGGCGGTGATCGTGACGGTGTACCTCTCTTCCACCTTGGCGTCGGGCACCTTGACGACGATCGCACCGATCCTCACCTGGCCGTACGGACCGGTATACTGATTGTCTTCTTCGGTCGCGATCGTGATCTCGTATTCCTGTCCGACTTCGGCATCCTGCGCCGTTGCCGGCAAGGCCAGCGCTAAGACCGCGGTAGTTGTGAGCAAAAACCTGAGCATAGATACCTCCCGAGATTAGTCTACCTCTGTTTTCTTGAAAACAAAGACGTGTTGGCTCGGAATGATGTCGATGACTCTGTCTAGCCTGAAACCCAGCGCTGGAATTTCCTCCATGATCTCCGCCTCGCTCATCCTGTGGAGAGGTTGGACCCGCGAATCGAGGGTCTCGGCCTTGTACTCGACGATCAACATCTGCCCGTCGCGCTTCATGGCTTTGCGGATGTGACGCATCATCTCGACCGGATGGGAAAACTCGTGGTAGGAAATGACGATCAGGACATGATCGACGCTATCGGCGGGCAGCTTCGGGTCGTCGACGTCTCCGAGAATCGGCACGATGTTTTCGTGCCCGAATCTCTTCATCATCATTTTTAGACCGTCGATCATCTCGGGCTGGACGTCCACCGCGAGCACCTTGCCTGTTGGTCCGACTCGCTCGGCGGCGCGCAGGGAGAAAAAACCGGCGCCGGCGCCGATATCCGCAACGACATCGCCCTCCTTGATCCCGAGGAGATCGAGGAGTTCCTCAGGCTTCTCGCTTTCGATCCTGTCCGGCCGGTAAAACCACCCGGCATGCCGCGGATCGACCAGCTCGGGTTGGCGCTCGATGCCGAGTGGGCTCGATTGTGCCGCATACACAGCCGGCAGTAAGAAAAACAGGGGCAGCAGCCACAGGCCGGCTGTGCGATTCAATCTCATCGTCCGCGGATTCTACACTGCGCAGAGCGCAGAGACCAGCCATACACGATGCGGCGGAACCTCTTGGCTTGCGCGATATCGAGACGGGCTATGTCGACCATGCGATCGTTCTCCTGGGCGCTGTCGGAACGGCTCTCGGCTACTCCCCCGCCGGATCACGCAGATGGAAATAGGCGATCCGTGCCGCCCGGCGGTGCTGCTGTTCGACGATCGCACCGAACCGTTCCGCCGCCTCTTCCCGCTGGCCGCCGGCAAGCAGACGCTTGACCTCAACGGCGAGCGCGGTCTCGGCGGTCACACAATGGTCGCCCTTGGCGGCCTCCATAACCCTTCTCTGTGTCATACGTGCCACAACCTAATCCGTTTACGTACACAGACGTAGGGTCGATGCGGAGACCGTCGTCTGGCCGAGGTGGCGCAACAGCGCCACCTCGGCTCTTAGTGACCGCCGCCCGCGCTCAGCATGGCCACCAGCGATTCGACTTCGCTGGCGTTCAGCGCTACATCATCATTCGTGTCGGCGTGGCTCACGAGCATCTCCATGATCCTGCGCGGCGGCGTGCCCCCCATACAGGACGAACGCGACCGTCCCGACGACGATTGTCACTCTCGAGCTCAGGTTTTCTTGTCACCTCCCCCTATGTGGTGATAGGCCTCTACCGGTGCCCGGTCACTCCCTATTGCTCCCGCAGCGCCATCATCGGGTCGATGCGAACAGCGCGTCGAGCCGGGATGAGACTGGCGCCGAGCCCGGCGGTTGCCAACACCAGACCGGCCACGACGAACGCCGTGAAGTCGAACGAGCTCACGCCGTAGAGGATGCCGGCCATCGAGCGCGCCAGCACCGCCGCGGCCAGGAGGCCGATCCCGATGCCGACGACGATCAGGAGCATGCTGTTCCGCACGACGAGGCCGACTGTCTCTCGGGCCGTGGCGCCGAGCGCCATCCGGAGCCCGATTTCACGCGTCCGTTGGGTCACCGAGTAGGACAGCACGCCGTAGATACCCAAGGCCGCGAGCAGCAGCGCCGCACCCGCGAAGATTGCCAGCAACGTGGTGCTCAGCCGTGGCAGAAAAACCGCGCGCGCCAGAATCTGGTCCATGGTGCTGAGGTCGTAGATCGGCTGTGCGGCATCCACCGCCCAGATCTCACGCTGGAGGGTGGCAGCAAACGCCATCGGATCGCGTTCGGTGCGCGCCACCAGCGCCATCGCGGGGACCGGGTTCTGGCGCAGCGGCAGATACACCTGCTTCTTGGGCACGCTGTCGAGTCCCTGGTTCCGCACGTCGGCGACCACCCCCACCACCTCGTTCCGGCCGTGCGGGTTCTCGATGAACAGACCGACCGGACTGCGGTCCGGGAAGTACCGGCGGGCCATCGTCTCGTTGATCACGGCCGTGCGCGTGGCAGCCGCGGTGTCGCGCTCGTCGAGGAAGCGTCCCTCGAGCAGCGAGATCTTCATCGTCTCGAAATAGCCCGCCGCGACCATGCGCACGTCCGCCCGCGGGTCCTCCGTCTCGGGTGGCACGCGGCCCTCGACCGAGAACGGCAAGGCGGACGCGATGGCCACCGCCTGCATCGGGAGAGTCGAGACCGCCGAGGCGGCGGTCACACCCGGCGCCGCTCGCAGGCGCTCGATGACGTCCTCGAAAAACTGCGCGATCTGCGGGCGTTGGCGATACGTCGTCGTCGGCAGGTAGACCTGGGCCGTCGCCACGTTGTTCGACTCGAACCCCGGGTGGACCTGAAGCAGTGTCGAGAAGCTGCGCACCATCAACCCGGCGCCCACGAGCAGGACCAGCGCCAGCGCCACCTCGATTACGACGAGGCTGCTCGAGGTCCGCCGCGCCGCAAAGCTCCCGGTGGCGCCGGTCGACTCGGTCAGGTTCTCCCGCAGGTGCGAGCGTGACGCCTGCAGCGCCGGCAGCAGACCGAACCCGATGGCGACGAGCATCGACACCACGGTCGTGAACAGCAGCACCCCCCCGTCCAACGTGACCGTCTCCATCCGCGGGAGCCCACCCTCCGGCAGCGTGGTCAGCAGGCGGAGCCCACCCACGGCGACCAGCAGCCCCAGACCGCCGCCAACCACCGAGAGCAGGATGCTCTCGGCCAGAATCGGCCGCGCCAGCGCCCACCGCCCGGCGCCAAGCGCGCCGCGGACGGCGATCTCACGGCGTCGACCGGAGAGCCGTGCCAGCAGCAGGTTGGCCATGTTGGCGCACACGATCAGCAGCAGGAAGGCGACGGCGCCCATCAGGACCAGCAGCGCGGGACGCGAGGCGCTCACGAGTTGCTCGTGCGCACCGACCACGCGTACGCCCCAGCCCTTGTTGCTGCTCTCGAACTCGTCGGCGATCCGCGCGGCCAGCACCGTCATCTCTTGCTGCGTCTGGCCGACCGTCGCGTCCGGCGTCAACCGGCCCACGACGAGGAGCGAGCGCGCACGACGCGACTGGCCGTGCATGTCGTTCGGATTGAACGCCAGCGGTGTCCAGAGCTCGACATCGGTGCTCGTCGGGAACTCGAACCGGGGCGGCATGATCCCGATGATGGTGTAGGGCTCGGCGTCGAGATCGATCGAGGTGCCGATCAACCCTGAACGTCCACCCAGCGTGCGCTCCCAGAAGCCGTGGCTCAGCACCACCACGTGGTCGTTTCCGAGCACCGCCTCGTCCGCCACGAAGGTTCGGCCCACGCGGGCGGTGGCGTTGAGCACGGCGAACAGTTCCGGCGTCGCTCGCACCCCCGAGATGTCGCGTGGGTCACCGCGTCCGACAAACGTGTAGTTGACTTGCCGGTAGGCCGCCAGCGCCTCCAGGCCGCGTGTCTCGTCCCGCCAGTCGCGATAGGTCGGGATGGAGACCTGTTCCAGGCTGCCGTCGGGGTTGACCTCCCACAGCACCACGACCTGCTCCGGGTCCTGATACGGCAGAGGATTCAGCAGGACGGTCTTGATGACGCTGAAGATCGCGGTGTTCGCGCCGATGCCCAACGTCAGCGTCAGCAGTGCGATGAGCGTGAACGTCGGCTGGCGGGTCAGCGCGCGGAATGCATAGCGAAAATCGGCAATCCAGTTGGCCATTGATCCTCCAAGGCGGCTACCGCCTGACGGTTGACGTAGTTCGCCGCTCGGGGAGCTCCCGCACGATGCATCCGTGGTGAACCGACAACACCACCCCGTTCATCTTCCGGCACGCGCTGAAGGGCGACCTCGTCAGGTGGCCAGTAGCCGCTCGACGTGCGCCGACAGCTCCGCGTACGGCAGGTTGCCGGGGTTGTAGAGCTGCACGACCCCGTCGCGGTCGATGATGACCAGCGTCGGCGTCGTGCTGACACCGAAGTTCAGGAAGTTCTGCTGGCTGACCGGCACGCTCATCCAGGACGGGATGGGATACCGCTCCTGGTAGGCGCCGCGCAGATACGCGAGCTCTTGCTCCGGCGTCGCGTCCTGGCCGCGGGACACGTAGCCATAGAGCTGGGTCGGACCGAGGATGGCGAGCCCGCGCTCGCCGTAGTGCTCATGCAACTGCTCGAGAATCGGCTGCTGCTGCTTGCAGTCCCCACACCAGTGGGCCCAGAAGAACGCCACGACGACCTTGCCCTTCAGGCTGTCGGCTGACGGGAGCGGCGCGCCCAGGTGATGTTCGACATCGAGCACCGGAAACGGCTGCCCTTCCAGACTCAGCAGCAGGAGATTCTTCTGAATCCGGGTCTCGATCGAGCTGCCTCGATAGCGCTCGCGCTGCGCGTCCAGGAACGCGACCGCGCCCGCCCGATCGCCTCTGGCATCCTGCACGCGGCCCAGCACCTCGACGCCGGCACCCAGCGCGGTCGGGAGCTGGCTGTCGGCATCCAGTTCCCGCTCGTCGAGCAGCGCGAGGCTGCCGTCGTACGCCTCGCGCGCATACCGCTCCGCCACCTCCCAGCGCTCGGCGAAGCTGGCGCCGCGACCCAGCCACGACGCCGCGACCAGCCAGGCCGGGGACGACGCATCGTGGTGCGGGCGTTGCTGTTCGATGAGCGCCTGGGCCGCGTCGACCTCTTCGGCCCAGGCCATGTCGCGCATCTGGCCAACCAGCTCCGAGATCTCGATCGCCGCACCCTCCGGCGCCGCCGTGACCTCGACCGCCGGCGCCGCAGACCCGCAGGCCAGGCTCAATACCGACGCGAACACGAACGCGAGACCCACGATGCTCTTCACCACCATCCGGGCGCCTCCCTGTCGTTGATGACCCGTGCGTTCACGCATTCTACCCTGCCACCCCCGGCCTGGGACATCGATGGCCGACACAGGTGGTTGCAGTACCAGACGCGTCAGCCGGCACGGTGGATCCCGACCGTCCGGTCCAGCTCCCCGCCACCGCGATCGGACAATCCCGATCGTGGTCGTGGCGTCTGGCCCTATACTCGTCACGATGATGCCGCTCAGATCCCGTCACCCGGCGTTCGCGCGGCTCGGCCCGTGGACGCTACTCTCCGCGCTCCTCACGCTGGTCGCGTGCACTGTAGACAACGCCGTCGATGAGGCGGACACCGGGACAGCAGGGCAGGGTGATGCCGTGGCCGCGGAGGGAACCGAGGCCCCTGGTCCCATGTTCATCAGCCTCGAGCCTTGGGGCGAGGTTGATTTCGAACGGGGCCAGTTTCCATCCAGGGACGCGTGTCTCGCCCTCGTACGCTCATTGCCGACCTACTCCTTCTACACGACGCCGGAACGGTGCGAGTCGATCATCGACCCGGTCTATTGCACCGTCTGGCGAGACGGCGACGACGACCGCGACAGCATCGGCTGTCACAAGGGCCCGGGGGGCTGCGAGATCGAGCTCCGGCGCCACGATCTCGGTGTCGAGGCCGGGACGCGGACCGTCTCGGCCCGTTGCGAGGCCTACGCGCTCGACGACGCCTGGGAGCAATACCTGGCAGCGACGCAGGCCACCCCGAGCGCGCCGCAGTAGCCCAGGAAGGACACCGTCTCAGAGCGTCTCTCCCCACGCGACCACGCCGGTGCACAGGTCTCAGGCGCGGCTCAGAGGATGTCTCCCGGTAGCCGACGAAGTCGTCCTACACGAAGGATGTCGGTCGCAGGGGCGGCAGAAAACTGCCGTGTTACGCGACTTCGAGCAATGTTGTGAGCTATTCCGTGCACTTTTGTATGCCATTCCGTGCACTTCCGTGTACTGCCGCGCACTATCGTGAACGTTCTTTGTGAGACAGCTTGACGATCGCTCTATCTG
>JADFPE010000261.1 GCA_022562495.1 Acidobacteriota bacterium | reverse complement strand
GCGCAGGCAGGGCGGATGCAGCGCCAGCCGAATGCAGCGGGACGTTCACCACGGGCTGCTAGGGCGTCTCGAGAAATTCGACAGGCGCCAATCGGACGCAGCGGGACCTTCACGGCGGGCTGCCGGCGCACCGGCCCGTGGTACTGTTGCCGGATGGCCGCCCAGACACTCGACATCGCCGAGCTCGAGCCGGCCGAGCTCGAGGCGGCGGTCGCGACACTCGGGGTCGAGCGGTTCCACGCGCGGCAGATGTATCGCTGGGTCTACCGGCGCGGGCTGGAGCACTTCGACGGCATGACCGACCTGTCCCTGCCGGTGCGCGAGCAACTCGAGGCAGCGCTGACGATCACGACGCCCGAGGTGACCGCACGGGAACAGTCGTCCGACGGCACACAGAAGTTCCTGTTGACCCTCGCCGACGGACGGACCATCGAGTCGGTGTTCATCCCCGACACGCCGGCCATGACGTTCTGTGTCTCGACCCAGGTCGGGTGCGCCATGCGGTGCGGCTTCTGTCTGACCGGTCAGATGGGGCTGGTGCGCAACCTGAGCGCCGGCGAGATCGCCGGACAGGTCCGGGTGCTCGCCCGCGAGCTCGCGTTGCAGGACCGGCGCTTCAACATCGTCCTCATGGGCATGGGCGAGCCGTTGCACAACTACGATGCAACGATGAAGGCGCTGCGGATGCTGGCGGCGCCCGAGGGGCTGGCGCTCACGCCCAGACGGGTCACGCTGTCCACCATCGGGATCCTCCCGGCGCTCGAGCGGCTGGCGCACGAGCCCTGGCTGCCCAACCTGGCCATCTCGCTGCACGCGACGACCGACCGCCTGCGGCACGAGCTGATCCCCACCAGCAGGACGCAGCGGCTGGCCGACCTCGTCGCCGCCTGCCGCCGCTTTCCGATGAAACACCGCGACCGGATCACCTTCGAGTACGTGTTGCTCGACGACGTCAACGACACGGAGGCCGACGCGACACGGTTGGTGAAGCTGTTGCGCGGTCTGCGCGCCAAAGTGAACCTGATCCCACTGAACGAGGCCCCCGGCATCCCGTTCCGGCGTCCGTCGGACCGACGCGTCGACCGGTTCGCCCGTAGCCTGGCGTCTGCCGGGTTGACGGTCTCGGTCCGCAAGAGTCGCGGTCGGGACATCCGCGCGGCCTGCGGTCAGCTCATTGTGGAGGGCGGACCGCGCTGCTCACCCGGGCAACGCGCGGCCGAGATACTGAGCGACTAGCAGTCCGTGGTGAACCCCCGTGTTGCACCGAGACGCGTCGTGATCGCTGCCGCGCTCGGCCAGTACAAGGCGCGACGAGGGAGCAGGCAGTATTCGACCGAGAAGCAACGCCGTTCAGCCGGGATGCAGCGCCCGTCGAATGCAGCGGGGCTTTCACGACGGGCTGCTAGTCCGGGTTGACGGCGTGAATCACCTTGACCACGTCGAGATACACGGGCTCCACGCGCACATCGACGAACCCGGCCTGCCGCACGTTGGCCGGGGTGTCCCGGTTCAGCTCCGGTCCCAGGCGGCGCGTCAGCGGCGTCATCAGATCCAGCATCATACCGAACGGGAAGAACCGGCTCCCGGTGTGCTCGAACATCCCGATCGTCCCGCCCGGCTCGAGGACCCGTCGCAACGCACGCAACCCGTTCACGGGGTCCGGCACCGAACAGAAGGTGCAGGATGTGAACACCTGGTCGAATGTGGCATCCGGGTAGTCCAGGTCGTGGACATCGCGGTGTCGGAGCTCGAGCCGTCCGTCATACTGCTCGGCCTTGGGACGAGCCCGCGCGAGCATCCGGTCACTGATGTCGATGGCGGTGATCTCGCAGCCGGGTGGAAAGAACTGGATATCCTGACCGGTACCGACCGCCACAAACAGCACCTTGCCCTCCATGGCAGAAAACAGCTGGCGCTTCCAGGGCGCCCAGCGCCATTCGGGACCATAGCCGTTCATCAGGTCGTAGCCTCGCACGGCGTTGTCCCACTTCCGCTCGGTGACGTGATCCATGCTGTGACTCGCAGGCAACTCAGGCACCTCGCCTGATCTTCAGGCGTCGGGCCTCAGGACGCTTCTCGCACGTCACGACGTCGCCCCGGGGTGGGGCCTCGCACGCACATAGGCGTTCAGACCGTAGGTGGTCGCCAGCACCACCAGACCTGTCGTGGCGCCGAGCGCGGCCGCCGACCCGCTCGACATCGCGCGCATGGCCGCCAGCATGCCGAGCAGCATGCCGGACGTCATGCCGGTCAGCATCACCGGCAGCATCACCTCCATCGCGCCGAACGGCACCGACAGGGCGACCGCGGCCGGCAGGGCGACCACCTCCCCAATGAGCATCCCGAGCACCATGGCGAGCACCACGGGCCAGGTCTCGCCGACACAGGATGCCACCGCCAGTCCGACCAGCGCGCCGACACCGGCGTTGCTGACCACGTCGCCACACAGGAAATACAGCCGCCGTTCCATGATCGCCTGGGGTCACTCTACCCGATGACCGGGAGCGCCAGGGACCGGGTATGATGGGGCGTTCCTACCGGCCGGCGTATCTGTGAAAGGGGTTGCACCATGTCACGCCGTCTGACGCTGCTCTGTGTGGCGCTGGCCTTTACCCTGATCGGCACGGCGCAGGCACAGAACGAGCTGTTCCCCAACACCACGGAATTGGGCGGCGCCGCGATCCAGTACAAGGATGACGCGGTCCATCTCGTCGCTGCCTACTACTACTCGCAGCGCAACCACGACTCACGCTGGCTGCTCATCGAGGCGGCGGTCTCGACCGAGGAACGGATGACGATCCACCGCGACGCGATCCGGTTGATCACCCCGGACGGCGTCGAGATCACCCTGGCAACGCAGCGGCGGTTCGCCCGGGACAGCCAGCGGACCCGGCTGCTCATCCAGCAGGCCGCGACGACCCGGCACGGCATCGGGTCCTACTTCACCCTGCGGGCCGAGAACTTCCGGTTCTTTCGACTCCCGTCGGGCCCGGTCGTCTCTGACGACTTCGTCGTCGACAACTTCCGGGTCGCCGGGGGTGATCTGTTCTTCGAGTCGCCGACCGGGGCCTGGGAGAACGGCACCTACACCCTCGTCATCGAGCACGAGGGGATGCGCGCCGCGGTCCCGATCGAACTGGAGTGAAGCCGATGCTGTCTCCGCCGGTCTCCAGACCGGCGGATGGAAGAGACCCCTGAGGGTCGTGCCCGTAGCGACGGTGGTCGAAAGCTGCAGGCCCGAGAGCGGAGCCTCAGGTCTCAGCGAACGTCGCTACAGCACGAACGCGACGACACAGTAGGCCAGCGCTGCCACACAACAGGCCGCGCACGCACCACCGAGCACCATCAACTTGATCACGGGTACACCCTCCACCTAGCTGCGACGGGTCTACCAGCCTGAAAGTTCCCAGGCACGAGCGCCTGCAGGCCGAAGTTTATAGCCTGACGCCCGAGGCGCACCCGAGGTTGGTGTCACGCCCTCAGATGCGGCTCCAGCGCGGCGAACCGATGCTCGATCTCGTCGACTTGCGCTTTGGTGAAGCTGTACTCGCCGCGACGTGACACGAGCGTCTTGAAGACGCCCCGTTTCCGCAACACGTAGAGCCGCACCCCCGGTATCAGGTTGTCGAGGTTCAACATCAACAGCAGCTTGCCGAACAGATCCCGGACCTCGTCGTGTCGGCCCTGCTGGTCGAGCTCCCACAGCGCGGCGTAGATGTCCGCGTACATCACGCCACCGGTCATCACTCCATCGGTGCCGAGCCGCATCTCGTAGATCCAGGCGCGCCCGAAGTTGGCGCCGAAGATGCTCGTGATCGGGTTGGGCCGGTGCTCGGCCAACGCCAGCATCCGCTGCTGCACCGGGGCGTGCTCTTCCTTGATGTAGCCGCACTGCGGAAACTCGCGCGCCAGCGAGACCAGGAATTCGACCGTCGGCACGACGTTCGGGGCCCCGCCGCTCGTCTGCACGAAGACCGGACGCTCGGTCACGCCGCACAGGGCTTCGTAGTAGCTGCGGAAGTCGTCCAGCGAGGTGGCCGTCGTCGGGGGAATGGCGATCATGCCGTCCGGCTCGAGTGCCTCGGCCCGACGGGCGTACTCGAGCATGCCGGCCGTATCGTCCGCCTGCACCCCGAGTATGAGCGCCGGGGCGCGACCCCGGGCGGCGCGCGCCAGCACCTCGAACCCGCGCAGCCGCTCGTCACGGCTCAGATAACGCTGCTCGCTGGAGTTCTGCGGCCACACCAGCCCCTCGACCCGGCAGCGGTCACAGAATTCCACCTCCAGGCCCAGGAGGTCATAGTCGACCTCGCCACCGGCGGTGTAAGGCGTGCTCAGGATCATGAACGCGCCGCGCATCGGTTTCCCCTCGGCGGCAGCGACGCGTAACGTCGGCAACATCGCCGCCGAAGCAAGCGCCGTCAAACATTCCCGCCGGGTCACGGTCGGTGGTGAATACGCCATGGGCGGCCTCCCTGTTCCGGTCGGTGCTACTCTACACCCATCGGATAACCATGACTACTTGGCTCGGCCGTGTGCTCGGTGGGACGTGCATCACGCTCATCATCGTCACCGGCGGGCTCGAGGCGCAGCGACGGCAGGTTGGAACGACGCCGTGGACCGAACCCGACGCCGCCCCGTGGCGAACCGCGGCGCCCGAGGCCAACCCGTCGTATGGATTGTTCTGACACCTGAACGCCGGCACCTTCTATTTGAGCTACATCGAGTCGGACCGGATGGACAGCCGGCTGCTGCCCGGCACACCACCCGACGCCTACGCGAACTTCGGCAACAGTGGCCAGATCATCGTCGCTATACCGAGCCTCGACCTGGTGTGGGTCCGGACGGGCCGGCACATCCCATCAAATATCTGGGCCCCCGACAGCACGGTGGCGCAGCTCTCCGCCGCCGTGGTCGCGGCGGTGGCACGGTGCGCTTTGGGCTCAGGGCCGCTCGAGGCCCGCACGCTCGCAAGACTCGATTCCGAACCGCATCGCGCAACCCGAGGCACGTCGTTTCTACGCCCGTATGCTGCTCACGCGAACGACGATAGAAGGCCGCATTACACCCCTTGCAACGTGTATCTCTCGAGAGTCAACATAACGAGGTTTTGGACTGTCGGGATAGATCCCGAGCGCGCGCGCTTAGAGGTGGAGGGTTGTCAGTCCCGCCCTTTCGGTTGCAGGCTCGGTGCACAGTTCCACCATGAGCCACGGTTCCCGGGGCCCCCCTACGATCCCGGACGGTCGGTTTTCCCGAGTCCGGTTCTGACCTTGGCTTGTCCTCCGGAGGCCTTCCCGACCGCGGCGAGGCTAAAGTGCTGGCTCACATACACCCCTGCCGCCATCGGTTTGCCTATCGGGCTCGTCCCTGCTTCGGGGGTCGGCTTCCCCTGGCACTGTGTCCAGGCACCACCCCGGGACCGCCAAATGCCCAGAGCCCCTTTGCCCGGCTCGGGTGCTACCTCCGCCGGGACGGCCTCCCAGGGCCGCCTCGAAGGGCATTGCCCCTTCTTCTTCGCTCCTACGGGCTCATGCGTCAGACCAAATCCCTCCCATCGCCTACGGTCACTGCCTCGGTGGATGGGTCTTCGCAGGTTGCTGCCAGCCCCTGCTGGGAGATGGCCGCCGGGTAGACCGGAGGAATCTCACCTCTAGCCCCCCACAGATCCGTACGTGAGCCTCTCGACTCATACGGCTCATGCCAGCCCTTCCCACGAGTTCTCTCAAACCCGAGGCGACGCAGAGAGATAACGGCTCCTCCCAGTCACCTGGTTGGCCGAGCTCTCCTTGAGCTGACTCATCCCCTTCGCTCCACCCTCATTACAAGGGCTTCCTCACTACTACGGGATGATCCGCCCCCTCCAGGTGCATCGATACTTTCCCCCTTCGTGGTCTACACTTATAGGGTTTTCTCTTAACATCACCTGGAGAGTTCCCACGTTCCACACAAAGGCCTGGACCAAGCTCATGCCACGTGTACGCCGGACACCGCTCGGACAGTAAGCAGGTATCTTCCGAGCTTATCCCAGGATCGGGAAGCTACCCTGGTTTTGATGCCATCCTTAACGTTTCGACGCGTCATCCGTGGTTCGCTCTCGCTCATCTTCTTGGTCCCCACCTGACACATCTTGTGTGCCTTTTCCTCAACGCTCACCACCGGGGCTTTTGACCACAGCAGCTTGAGGTGGTTTGAAGCCTCTCCCTGCAGGGCGGCTCCGAAGGGCCTTCCTTCATCCTTCGTGCAGTTACGCACAGTCTTGGGCTCTATCGAACCCATCGGCTGCGCTCGTGGCGCAACTTCCCGACGTTATCTCTGCGCGTCTCTCCTTGGATGCTTGGACCCGTACCCGTCGGCTCGCGAAGGTGCTCTCTCCCGTTACCCCCT
>JADFPE010000031.1 GCA_022562495.1 Acidobacteriota bacterium | reverse complement strand
GTCTGGCAAGGCGAGACGAGGGAGCATACCGGCAGTATTCGACCGAGAAACAACGCAGGCAGGGCGGATGCAGCGCCGGCCGAATGCAGCGGGACTTTCACCACGGGCTGCTAGGGATGCGTGGGGACGGACCGTCGGGTTAGACCAGCGCTGCATCCCGCGAGGGCCGGTGCTGGGACC
This sequence comes from Acidobacteriota bacterium, assembly GCA_022562495.1. GTDB lineage: Bacteria > Acidobacteriota > Vicinamibacteria > Vicinamibacterales > UBA8438 > NP936. The sequence continues at coordinate 27,219 of JADFPE010000031.1, read as the reverse complement.
AAGGAGATGCAGGACATGCACAGACCTACGAGCGATGTGACGCGGCGTTCGTTTCTCGCGGCAGGCAGCATCGGCGCGATGGCCTCGGTCGCCATGCCTGGCCAGGGTGGCGCGGCCCAACCCAGCACAGAGGAGTCGGCCAACATCACAGCCGTGAACGACTTCTGTGCCACCTTCGTCGTGCCGCTCGATTGGGACAAGATCGCGTCGTTCCTGCACGACGACTGTAAGTACCGAGCGAGCCAGAACATCCCGATGGTGGAGGGCCCCGAAGCGATTGTCGGATTGCTCGAGAGCTTTGTTGGCAACGCGACGTCGGTGGAGTTCGACATCCTCGATACGTGGGCCCGCGGGCCGGTTGTCGCGAATGACCGCGTGGACCGATTCGTGCTGCCGGACAGAACCCTCGCACTGCCGGTTGTCGGGGTCTTCTACCTGGTGGATGGCAAGATCGCTGAGTGGACCGACTTCGTGCTCGACGTCGCGCCCTAGGCGACGTGGCCTCGGCGGTCCGATGGTCCCGCGACATCCTCGGCCGGCGCGGCTACACTCCCGACGTCGCAATGTCCCGAAGGAGATCAGTCATGTCGAAGTTTCTCGTCCTGTATCGCGGTGGAGACGGCAGCAAGCTGTCGCCGGAACAAAACGACACCCTCATGAAGAAGTGGGGGCAGTACATGGAGAAGCTGGTCAAGGCGGGCGCCCTGGTCGATGGTGCCCCCGTGCAGAGCTCCGCCGCCACCCAGATCGTGGGCAAGGCCAAGGTCATCAAGGAGACGCGCGCCGGCAATCACGCGAGCTTCGTCGGCGGATATTGCATTCTGCGGGGCAAGAGCATCAAGGGTATCCAGAGGCTGTCGAAGACCTGCCCGCATCTGACCATGATGGATGGGACCATCGAGATCGTGCCGATCATGGAGACGCCGTAGTCGCCACGACGATGGTCACGTTGAGGCGGCAGCTGACCGTGTCGGTCGATGAACAGCCACGCGGCTCACCCCGCACGGCACCGTCACACGGACGTGAACGGACAGGCTGCGCTGCCGATGCAGACCGCGTGGCTGGTGATCGTCGGGATCGCCGTCACGCCGGCGTCGGCTGATACGCCAGCCACCGGCGCGAGTTGTCAACCAGGATCTTCTGGATCGTGTCCTCCGGCACGCCAAAGTAGCGGAGCTTCGGTACAAACTGCAAGAGCACCGTCGAGAACCCGTTGCCCCAGTTGGCCTTGATCTGCGCCGTGTTGGCGAAATCGGACGACAGCAGGATGTGATCCTCGAGCCCGGCCTCGAGGGCGTTCAGGACCATGTCCACTTTCTCCCGCTCCGGGATGAACGACGCACTCATCTGATGGCCGACAGTGTCGAAGCCGAGGAACGCGCCCCGGCGGGCGATCTCCTTGTGCGTCTCCCACCCCGGGTCGTCGGACCGTGTGATGGTCGAGAGGTGTCCGATACACAGGTGAGCCATGTCGACCCCCTGTGCTTCGTAGATGTCGATCTGATCCAAGGCACAGGACGGGCAGCTCTCGTGCGGCACATGGGTGAAGATCGGGAGGCCGGTGCGGGCATGGACGTGGCTGATGGCGCGGATCATCTTGCGCTCGTCGTCATGCATCTCCGGAAACGAGCTCCCGACTTCGCCGAGCGCTCCCCACCGCTCCCGGCCGGCCTGTTCGACCAGGTGGGTCGCGATCTCCTCCTCGGGCAGCCGGATGATCTCGTCCGGATACCGTGGCTGCAGGAAGTAGCTGCCACCCAACACGATGTGGACACCCGAGCGGGTGGCCATCGCCGTGAGGTTCGCGAGCTGCTGGTCGGTGCGTGGCCCGATCGACGAATCCACGATGCAGCTCACACCGTCGAAGGCTGCCATCCGCAGCTCCTCGACCAGGAGGTCGACCATGTCCTCGTTGGTGGGTCGAGCGGGCGGCGGCGTGTCCGGCGCTCTGGGCTCCGGCGGCGGGCTGCTGAAATTGAAGGCCAGATGCTCGTGAAACAGCGTCGCCCCCGTGCCGAGCTCCGCCGGGTCGACGTCGGCCAGCACGGTCCGCACGATGGCGCCGTCCGGGAAGGTGACGGCGGGACGCGTCGGAGCCGGCGGCTGTTCCGACACCAGCTCCGGCTCCGGACCCGGCCCACAGCCGGCCGTGAGGCCGAACCCCGCCCCGGCCGCGCCGGCGCCGAGTAACCGCATCGCATCCCGGCGAGTGAGGTGCGCCGGACGAGTGAGTCCTGCGGTCATAAGCGTTCCTTGCCCCCTGTGGCCAGACACAGTACCACGACTCGCACTCGGTGGTAGAGTTGGCGACACATCGACGTAGCGGTCACCACATGATGGACGTCCGGACGTGGCGCGGATGGATGGGCGGTGCGGCGGTCGTCGCGCTGCTGGGGTGGGCGTGGGCTGCACCAGTCCGCGCGCAGCGCCCGGCATTCCAGCCGGTCACTGATCAGATGCTGGAGCGCCCCGACCCCGAGGACTGGCTGCACTGGCGGCGTACGCTCGACGGCTGGGGCTACAGCCCGCTCGACCAGATCAATCGGGACAACGTCCACCTGTTGCAGCTGGTCTGGTCGTCGCCGTTGCGGCAGGGGTTGAGCCAGCCGACACCGCTGGTCTACGACGGCATGATGTACGTCCCCAATCCGCTCGGCGTCGTGCAGGCCCTCGATGCGGCGACCGGCGACCGGTTGTGGGAATACCGCAAGACGTTCGAGGGGACCCCCGACGAGACGTTCCGCAGCCGGACGCGCTCGCTGGCCATCTACGGCGACAAGATCTACGTCACGACCTCCGACGCCCACATCGTGGCGCTCGACGCCCGGACGGGCAGTGTGGTGTGGGACCACACCGTCGCGGACTACCGCCGTGGCTATCGGTATACGAGCGGGGTCATCGTGGTGAACGGGATGCTGGTCGCCGGTATGACCGGGTGCGAGCGGTACACGGAGGGCGGCTGTTTCATCTCGGCGCACGACCCCGAGACCGGCACGGAGCTGTGGCGCACCCCGACCATCGCGGGTCCGGGGGAACCGGGCGGCGACACCTGGGGCGATCTGCCGGCGATGTTTCGCGCGGGTGGGGATGCATGGATTCCCGGCAGCTACGACTCCGAGCTGAATCGGATCTATTGGGGCACGGCCCAGGCCAAGCCGTGGGCGCGGGTCTCGCGGGGGACCGACGGCGATGCGCTCTACACGAACAGCGTGCTGGCGCTCGACCCGAAGACGGGCGCGTTGGACTGGTATTACCAGTTCATCCCGGGGGAATCCCACGACCTCGACGAAGCGTTCGAAAGCGTCCTGATCGATCGCGCGGGGCGCCGGTCGATGTTCAAGATGGGCAAGCTGGGTATCTTGTGGGAGCTCGACCGCGCGACCGGTGCGTTCGTGGCGGCGCACGACCTCGGGTATCAGACGCTGGTCGACGTCGACCCGCGGACCGGCGCGGTGACCTACCGGCCGGGGATGATTCCCCGGGACGGTGTGGAGCTGGAGTTCTGCCCTGGGCCGTTCGGCATCAGGAACTGGCCGGCGACGGCGTATCATCCCGAGACCAACGCGCTGTATATTCCCATTCATCCGAATTGCATGAAGGCGGTCTTCAGCGCCGTGGACCGGAAGGAAGCGCCGCCCGGGGACTGGTACTTCTATCGAGATTCCAGCTACAACGGCTGGCAGCCGACCGGGAGCGGCCCGCATCCACTCAGCCCCGACCATGGCGCCCACCTGGTCGCGGTCGACATCGACTCCGGGAAGGTCCTGTGGCGACACTCGGTGCGGACGCGCGCGCTGTTGGCGGCATTGACCACCGCCGGGGGCCTGGTGGTGGGTGCGGATGGTGACGGCTACCTGAATCTCCACGACGTCGCGACGGGCGAGGTCCTGTTTCGCACGCGTCTGCCCGGTGTGCCGCAGGGATTTCCGGTGACCTACGCGGTCGACGGGAAGCAGTATCTGGCCGTTGCGGTGGGGGGTGGACGGGTGGCGGGTTCGGCAAACATCCTGTTCGTCTTCGCTGTGCCGGACGTCTGAGAGCGGGCTCCTAGAAGTCAGGAGTCAAAAGTCAGGAGGACGCCGGAGGGCTGCGCCGCCGTTTTTCGGCAACCTGCTCGCCCAGGTTGGGCGCCGGGGGGGGATGGGACCCGTCATAGGAGGACTGAGGTGACGAATCGATCGCTCGCTCTCGGCGCCGCGGGGACGCTGGCCGCCGTGATCCTGGGCGTGTTGCTGGTATCGGCGCCCACCGCGGGCCAGTTGATGCCGGCGGCCGACTGGGAGCCCCCGCGGACGCCGTGGGGTGACCCGGATCTGCAGGGGATCTGGGACAGCAAGAGCACCACGCCGCTCGAGCGGCCGGCGCACTACGCCGACCAGGAGTTTCTGACCGACGAGGAGATCGCCGCGCTGGAAGACGCGGAGGTGCGGGAGGCGAGTCGGGGGCCACAGGGCCGCGACGTGCGCGCCGAACCGGGCACGGAGGCCGACGTCGAGGGAGCCTACAACAACATCTTCAGTACGGGGCTGGGCACACACTATAGCCGGACGAAGCGCTCGTCGCTCGTCACCGATCCGCCCGACGGCCGGTTGCCGCCCTTGACGGCCGAGGCCGAGGCGCAGAGAGCGGCCCGGGCACGGGACGCGACCGCGGCGCGGGCCGCCAGCGCGCCACGGCCACGCGCCGACGTCCCATATCCCGTCGACACCGGGCGTGCCTATGACAACCCGGAGGAGGTCCGGATCATCGAGCGATGTCTGGGGGTCACGATCCCGTGCACGGGCGGCCTCTGTGGCTTCAGTCGACTCGTCCAGGGGCCCGACTGGGTGGGCATCTACTATGAACAGGGCCATGGCGGGGGCGGCTACCGCTCCATTCCGCTGGATGGCCGGCCGCACCTGCCGTCGCACATCCGGCAGTGGCTCGGGGACTCGGTGGGCCACTGGGAGGGCGACACGTTGGTGGTGGATACGACGAACTTCACTGGCCAGACAAGTTACATGGGGTCGGCCGAGCACCTGCATCTCATCGAGCGGTTCACGCGCGTCGCCCCTGACCTGCTGAGGTATGAGATCACCGTTGAGGACCCGACGGTCTGGACCCGTCCATGGACCATGGAGCTGGCGCCGACCCTGCAGGACAGCATGCAGAACCTGATCTTCGAGGCGGCGTGCCACGAAGGGAACTACTCGCTGACGGCCATGCTGGCCGGGGCGCGCATCGCCGAGGCAGCAGACGCGGGGGCGAGGTAAGCGATGCGACACCGGGTGAGCGGTGTGATCGCCGCGATGACGATCGTGGCGGGCCTGCTCGGGGTGGGGGCGTGCCAGCCGGCGCCTGAAGACCCGGGAGGCGACGGTGCCGGTGGGGCGCTCCCGCGCCTCGAGGGCACCCCGTATCCGGACATCAACGGGGTGTGGCAGGCGTTCAGCGAGGCCGAGTACAACCTCGAGGGACAGGCGGCGCAACCGGCGGCGGTGGTGCATCCCGGGGTGCCCAACGGTAACCCGGTGCCGCATGCACCGGTCCTGGCATTGGGCGCGCTGGGCGGCGTGCCGCCCAGCCAGGGCGTGGTCCTCGGCGGAACGATCCCGTACCGGCCGGAGGCGCTGGCCAAGCGCGACGAGAACCGTGCCAACGCCTTGACGCGCGACCCGCTGGTCAAATGTCTGATGCCAGGGGTGCCACGGGCAACGTATCTTCCGTTTCCGTTCCAGATTACGCAGGGCACCGAGAAAATCATGATCGCCTACGGGTTCTCGAATGCGGGGCGGACGATTCACCTCGACGACGTGAACCTCGGGATTCCCGCGTGGATGGGGCATTCCGTCGGTCGCTGGGAGGGCGACACGCTGGTGGTGGACGTGACGGACCTCATCGACCAGACCTGGTTCGACCGGTCTGGGAACTTCCACAGCGAGGGGCTGCGGGTGACCGAGCGGTATACGCCGATCACGCCGTATCACATGCAGTACGAGGCGACGATCGACGACCCGGAAGTGTTCACCGAGCCGTGGACCATCTCGCTGCCGCTGTATCGGCGGATGGAGGAACACCCGCGCGTGCTGGAGTACCGGTGCGTGGAGATGGTCGAGGAGCTGATTTACGGGCATCTGCGGAACGCGCAGCTGGTCACGCACTGGGAAGGCGACTACGGGCGGCGTGGCGGGACGCTGGTGGTCGACATCACACGCCGACCGACCAGCGAGGATTTGAACCCCTGAGTGCCACAATAAGTGCGGAGGGGGCCGCCAAGGAGGCAGCCGGACGATGCGAACAACGGTAATCGCGGGCGCCATGATCGGCGCGGGGCTGGTGCTGGGGACGGTGCCGGTGGGGGCGCATCATGCGTTCTCGGCGGAGTTCGACGCGGACCGGCCGGTGCACTTCCAGGGCACGGTGGTGAAGGTGGAGTGGATCAACCCCCACACCTGGATTCACATCGATGTGACGCGAGAGGACGGCGAGGTCGAGCGGTGGATGATCGAGGGGGGCAACCCGCACAACCTGTTCCGGCGGGGCTTCACGAGAGACGCCATCAGCATCGGCATGGAGATCGTGGTCGATGGCTATGCCTCGAAAGACGGGACGCGGCGGGCCAACGGGCGGGACCTGACGCTCCCGTCCGGCCAGACGCTGTTCATGGGCTCGTCGGGCACCGGCGCCCCGTACGACCGCCCCAGTAGCCCGCGGTGAAAGTCCTGCTGCATTCGAGTGGCGCTGCATCTCGCCAAGCTACGTTGCTCTTCGGTCGAAGACTGCCGGTATTCTTCCTCCCGGTCGCGGTAGCTGGCGTATGTCGGGGTGTGGGCGATCGTCGGCATCGGGATGAGCGCGGCCCAGGGCATTGGCGACGCCCATCGGGGTCAATGGGCGACGGTCTGGCAGCGCGCCTGCGCTGAGGACGGTCCGAATGGCTGTCGACATTTCGCCGTCATGGTGACGACCATGCGCATTGCCGGTCCACCGATCGCTGATGGGGCATGCGAGACTGTCCGTTTGTCCCGGGGAGGGCGGCGTGGTCACGGATGCACAGGTACGGCGGTGGCGGGAGATGCGGATGGACGGCAAGATACTCGCGACGGCGGCGGTGACGGCCGGCATGTCGGAGGGGACGGCTTTCTGGGGTGTCAGCCAACTCAGCCTCCAGCGCCCCCGACGTTCGGCCGTGTCCCACCGCGATACCGCGCGATGAGTACGGTGATGTCGTCGTTCTGCGGCACGCCGACGGTAAACTTGCGAACCGCGGCGAGGACCTCTTGAACCAGCTGGCGGGGCTCCATGTCGCTCGGGACCGCGTCCACGCACTCGACTATCCGATCGATGCCGAACGCCGTGCCCTGCATGTTCGACGCTTCCGACACCCCGTCGCTGAACGTGATCACCGTGTCGCCCGGGCTCAGAGTGACGACCTCCTGCTCGTATGTGGCCTCGTCGAACGGGCCAACGATGAGACCGCCAGTGGTGAGCCGGCGCACTCCGTTCTTGCTGATAAGCAGCGGCGGATTGTGACCGGCGTTACAGTACGTGAGTTCGCCGCCCGGCGACAGGACGCCGTAGAACATGGCGACGAATCTGGCTTCCAATGCCTTCTTCACCATCGCGGCGTTGATGGCGGCCATCGTCACGGCCGGATCGTCGCCCGCCAGGCATGAGAAGATCTCCTGAACGCGCGCCCCCAGCAGGGCAGCCGCCGCGCCCTTGCCGGCCACGTCGCCCACCGCGAAGCCGAAGCTGCCGGCCAGGTCCAGATAATCGAAGAAGTCGCCGCCGATGGAACGACACGGCACCATCGCGGCCGCAGCGAAGAAGTAGTCGTGTGTCGGGGCCGCCTTCGGCAGCAGCCCCTGCTGGAATTCGTGGGCTTTGCGCAGGTCCCGCTCGAGCCGCTCCTTCCCTTGGATTTCGCTGTAGAGTCGATTGTTCTCGATCGCGACCGCTGCTTCCGCAGCCAGGGTTTGGAGACCGAGCTGGATCTCCCTGGAGCTGGGCGGTCCCTTTTCCGGACTGTCCAGATACAGCACGCCGACCGGATGGGCGTCGTCGACTTCGACCGCGCGCTCGGCATACCGGGGCAGCATCAGCGGGACGCAATGGACGGACCGAATGGGGAACCGACTGGTCCGCTTGTGCTCCTCGGCGATCATCTCGTCGTGCAGATCGGGCACGAATTGCGGGTCGCCGGTGGCGAAGACTTGCTCGGGAATCTTCCGGCTGGTCTGGAAGGCGTCTCCCGACAACGTGACCTGCCTGGCCCCGCGCCCGAGCGTGAACTCCAGCCCGCGCCCGGGGTTGGCGAGCATGATGAAGCCCCGTTCGGCCCCGCTCAGGGTGATGGCGAAATCGATCACCATGGCCAGCAGCTGGTCGAGCACCGTGGCCGTGCCCAGGGCGCCGAGCCAGTCGAGCAGGGTGGCAGCCTGGCGCAAACTGCGGACTCCCGCGGTGGTGGCGCGTGTGACGGGGTCGGGGGTGTCCCCGATCAGAAACTGGAGGTCCGAGTATCGGCCGACCCGGATTTGGTCGCCGTGACTCAGGGTGTGCTCGACCACGCTCTCGTCGTTGACGAACGTGCCGCCGCGCGACCCGATGTCGCGGAGAATGTAGCGGTCCCCTTCCTTGACGATCTCGGCGTGCCACCGTGAAATCTCGGCGCCGTCGAGCGCAACCACGTTGCTCTGGGCGCGCCCGATCGTGACTCGGTCGTCTCCGATCGGGACGACCTGAGTCCTGCCCATCGCGTCGGAGACCTCGAGCCGCGCACCTTGCATGTCGTGTCCCTCGCTGGTCGGGATCTCCGTGTGGGTCGCCCGGACCAGAATCCTTCTACACCAGCCAGACCTGTCCCATCCCGCCTTCTCCGATCAGGGCGGTGACGTCGTGGTGGCCGATCGTGGTTGCGGGCGCGAGCCCCATATGCACATCCTCACGGTAGACGCGCCGGGCAGTCGCACTGGACAGCGACGGCAGGTCGCGTCGTCGTGCCCGAGGCGGGTGCCGGGACTGAGGGCCATGGTCTGGTTGGAGCCGCCGATTGGATTATTCTACGCCCACGGCTCCAGCCGTCGGCGTAGATGTGCCCCTGGCAGGCGCACGCACGTACGATTCTCGACACGAGAGGGGCGGCGCCCAGGACCGGACGTGACCGGGACTGCCCGGCGCTGGCGAGCCTGCGCGCGTTGATCATCGGCCCACTCACGGGCGCGCAGGCACCGTGACGCCGCGTTGTGACGAGCAAGACCGCTATCAGCGCGGGTGCGGTCAGCAGACGATGGTAGCCCTCTGCCTCGAACCGCTGTTGTCGCATGTGGACGAGGCGAGTCGCCAGGACGCCCCCACCGGCGGAGGGCGAACAAGGGGTACCATTGGTGCGTATAGGAGGTGTGGAGAGCGAAAACACCAGAGGGCAGACCCGGCCCTGCGAGAGGACCGACCGCGATTCATGACGAGTGTCACACAAGAGACCACCGTGCCCTCCGACCAGGCCATCGAGATCCAGAGGCTTTGCCATACCTACAAGGGAGGCCACACGGCGCTCGACGGCGTCGATCTGACCTTTGGTACGGGCCTCTTCGGCCTGCTCGGCCCCAACGGGGCCGGCAAGAGCACGCTCATGAGGATCATCTGCACCCTGCTCGAACCTTCGGAGGGCCAGGTCAGGGTTTGTGGACACGACATCATCCGCGACCGGCGCGCGATACGCGCCCTGATCGGCTATCTGCCGCAGAACTTCGGCGCCTGGAGGCTGCACCGCGTCGAAGAGGTGCTCGACACCCTGGCGCAGCTATCCGGGTTGTTCGATGCCAAGAAGCGGCGGGCTCGCGTGACCGAGGTCCTGGACCAGGTCGGTCTGAGCGATGTCGCCCATCGAAAGGTGAAGAAGCTCTCGGGTGGGATGGTGCGCAGGCTGGGTGTGGCCCAGGCCCTGGTCCATGAGCCCAGGGTGCTGGTAGTGGACGAGCCCACGGTCGGGCTCGACCCGGAGGAGCGCATCCGCTTTCGTCAGTTGATGAGCGCACTGGGCCGTGATCGGACGATTCTTCTGTCGACACACATCGTTGCCGATCTTGGCGCGGGCTGTCGCGAGCTCGCCATCCTCGATGCCGGTTGCATCGTCTTTCAGGGTCCCCCGTCCCGGTTGCTCGGGCTGGCGGCGGGACAGGTCTTCGAAGTCACCGTCGAGATGGCAGATGCCGAAGCGATCGAGAGCCGTTACGAGATCGTCTCGAGCACCGTATCCGGCGGTCACGTGACACTGCGTGGCGTGGCGGAAGGCGGGCAACTACCGCCGTCGGCAGCCGCGGTGGCCGAACCCAATCTGGAAGAGAGCTATCTCGCGTTCATGGCGGCGCGCGGCCGCACGTCGGCGGCCCGGCAGGACGATGAGACACTGCCTGACGCGGTCGAGACCAAGGGAGCCGCATGATGCGATTGTCCATGATCCTGGCCATTGCACGAGCCGAGATCCGTTCGGTCCGCCGCCTGGCTCGCTACTGGATGTTCTCGGTGCTGTCGGTGTCCATCACGTTTTTGATCTACCTCTACTACGCGGCCATCCACGGCTTCGTGTCGCGGCTGTCGGCCACCATCGGCGCCACCGGGCCGCGTTATCTGATGTCGTTCATGGGGCTGTATGTCCTGGTCATCTTCCTGCTCGGTCTGATCTTTCTGGCGTTCGACGTCAGGGCGCGGGACGAGCGCGAACGCATGGCCGAGGTGCTCGACTCGCGCCCACTCTCCAACGTTGAGCTCCTGGTCGGTCGCAGCCTCGGCCTGGTGCTGATGGCCTGGGCGCCCGTGCTCTTCGTCGCGGTCGCGCTGCAGGCCTTTGGTGCCCTCGCGCTGATCTTCGACTGGTATCTGGGTGAGCCGGTCGAGCCGTACTCCCTGATTGGATTCGTGCTCAACGCAGTCTCGGTCTTCGCACTGTGGTGCGTGGTCGTCGTGCTGCTTGCCGTCCTGCTGCGCAACCGGCTGGCGGTCGTGTTGGCGGCCTTCGTGCTCCTCGGACTCCAGTTCTGGAGCGTCGTTCGGATGCCGATCTACCTGCATCCGGCGTTGGGGATATTCGGCAGCTTCGGCATGGCCTCCGACCTGGTACCGACCCTGAGCACTGGGGCAGGCGTCGTGCAGCAGGTCGCCTTGTGGATCCTGACAGCGGGGCTCCTCGCCCTGGCGGCGGCGTTTCATCCGCGTCCGGACGAAGGGTCGAAGTCCCGACGGATCGCCCTCGGCGCCGGGCTAGTGGCCCTCGCCGGTGTCATGGTCGGCACCCTGGCGTGGCAGGCCACTGCGGGTGTCGACCGTCGCGCCGCCTGGCTCGCGGCACACGAAGAGCGCCGCGACGATCCTCGGGTCGACGTGCAGGCCATCGCCGGCACGGTGCGCATCGATCCGGGCCGTCGCATCGAGCTCGATCTCGAGATCCGAGTACAGGCGCCGCGGGACCAGCAACTCGATACGCTGCTGTTCACCTTCAACCCGGGGCTCACGGTCGATCATGTGACGGCCGGCGGGGCGGATGCGACCTGGACGCACGCCTCCGGTCTGCTGGAGATCACGCCCTCCAGGCCTCTGGCGCCAGGATCAGAAACAGCCGTCGAGCTCGTCGCCTCGGGGAGACCCGACACCACTTTCGGCTATCTCGACTCCGAGCTCGACTTGCTCACTGGCACTTTCATGGATGCGCAGATTCTTCTGCTTGGGGCTGAGCCGGGCATCTTCAGCTCGCGGTATGTGGCGCTGATGCCGGGCCTCGCCTGGCTACCGCATGCCGGGAGCGACGTCCCCACCGGCGACCCGCGGACCCACCCCGCCGACTACTTCGAGGTCGATCTCGAGGTCGAGGTGCCGGCGGAGTGGTTGGTCGCCGGACCCGGACGGCGGCAGGTGCTCGATGCCGGCGGCGACACCGCGCGGTTTCGCTTCGACCCCGGCGCGCCGGTACCGCACGTCGGTCTGCTGGCGTCGCGCTTCGAACGCCGCGCCATGGAAGTCGCCGGCGTGGAGATCGAGATCCTCGTGCACCCGAAGCACGACCGCAACCTGCGGTTCTTCGCGGATGCCGCCGAAGAGATCGAGCGCCGTGTCGAGGAGATCTTCACCGACGCGGCGGCGCTTGGACTGCCGTACCCGTATGGCGGCCTGACGCTGGTCGAATCGCCGACCACCTTGCGCGGCTACGGCGGTGGCTGGCGCATGGACACGACGCAGGCGATGCCGGGCGTACTGCTGCTGCGCGAGAACAGCTTCACGACCTCGCGCTTCGAGTTCGAGTTCCGCAACCCCGAGAGTTTCGACGAACGCGACGGGGGCCTTGCGCGCGCCAAGGTCGAGGCCATCGAGCGCTTCTTCGAGAACGACTTCAGCGGTGGCAATCTGTTTCTCGGCGGGTCGCGCAACTTCCTGCTCTTTCAGACCGGAGCCGTGGGCGAGGGGGCCTTGGCCATCGACTTCGTCGTTGACGAGCTCGTCAACCAGCTGCTGACAGGCAAGCCGGGCTACTTCTCAGCCTTCATCTTCGATCAAGGGTCCCAATTCGTGGTGATGGAGACCATCATCGCCATGGTCTCAGGCAGTACCGACTCGATTGCCGACGCGCTGCTGAACGCGGCGTCCGACCGGCCGTCGGTGTGGGACCGGGCTCTGGACACCTCCCTGGCTGATCTCGAACCGACCGAGAACCCGAAGCAGTCGCTCAACGTCTTGGCGCTCAAGAGCCGCGCGATCGCGCGGTCGATCCTGGACGGCATCGGACGTGACAAGACCGCGGCGCTGCTCGCCGAGCTGCTCGCCCGCTACCGGGGCGGTCATTTCACGGCCGCCGACCTCTCGCAGATCGCCTCGGAGCTCGACGCCGACCTGAACCCGCTGATCGGTGACTGGCTGCACGAGGCGACGTTGCCAGGCTTCGTCACCTCGTCGGTCGTCGTCGAACGATTGGCGGACGATGCGCAGGGTACTCCGCGCTACCAGACCCGCGTGCACGTGCGCAACGACGAGCCCACGCCGGGCCTGCTGCGCATGCGCTATGCCACCGAAGGGGAAGAGACCCAGGCCATTCGCTGGGACCAGACCGAGCCGATTCGCCTGGCCGGACACGCGTCGATCGAAATCGGGCTGCTGAGCTCGACGCCGCCGCGCGAGCTCTGGTTGCAGCCCTATCTGTCGCTCAATCGTCAGGATGTCCAGTTGATCTTGCCGCGTGTCGATTCGGAGGAGCAGGTCCGCGCAGAGCCATTCCTTGGCGGCCGCCCTAGCGAGTGGCGACCGGTGGAGACGGCGGACATCGTGATCGACGATCTCGACGCCGGATTCTCCGTCGAGACCGATGAAGCGCAGAACGGTGTGCGTCTCAGCGGTGGCCTGGCGGGGTTCTTCGCGCCACCGGTCGACCTGGACCAGGGGCTGCCAGAGTCGGCCGAGCTGAGCCCCTGGACCTCGTCAACCGGGGAGTGGAGTCGCCGGGAAGTGTCCTCGAGCTGGGGTAAGTACCGGCACACGATCGCCATCATCGACGACGGCTCCGGCACCCGGCGCGCCGTCTTCACGGCTGACCTGCCGCAAGCCGGGCGCTGGCGCCTGGCCTTCCACCTTCCCGTGCTGACCAGCCAGCGGCGCCAGACGTCAGGACCGGGCATTCAGATCAATATACGCGTCGGGCTTGGGGGCTCGCTCGGCACCTACGACTTGACCTTGATCGCCGGTGGCGAGGAGCGCTCCCTCGAGTTCGACGGTGCCGCGGCTGAGGCCGGATGGAACACACTCGGCGAGTTCGACCTGTCCAAGGGCGAGGTGAGGCTCGAGGTCTCAGACGAGACATCGGGTCGTCGGGTGATCGCCGATGCCATTCGATGGCAGCTGGTCGCGGAAGGGCCCTAAGGCGTAAGCCGTCATGCAGTCCCGCACGGAAACTTGTATGCGTCCGAGCCCGTCGACGGCAGCCCCGGCGCGCACGTGCGCGCCGCGCGGGCGCGGCGTGGGGCCTGTGGGGCCGGTGGGGTCCCCGCGTAGCGCCCGGGTGGGGTGCGGGGCGGAGCCCCGACTAAAGATGCCGAGCATGCGCCTGTTGCCCCCTGTCCTGTATTTGGTGGTGCTTGCGGCGGCGGGCTGCGGCGGCGCCACGAGTACCACACCTGTCGAGTTTCGCATCCCGGTGGAAGTCGACGAGGTGGGAATCGACGTTGTCGAGGATCGCATCATCACGACCGGCACGCTCCGAACCCGGGAGAGCGTCATCCTGAATGTCGAGACCCCGGGTTTCCTGATCCTGGCGCGTGATGCCGCGGGCGTCCGTCTGGCCGAGGGTTCGTTCGTCAGCCAGGGACAGGTGATCGCCGACATCACCGGCGAAGACGCCCGCCTCGCCGCCGGCCTCGACGCGACGCGCCGGCATGCGGACACTGCCGAGCAGGAGATGACACGCCGCCAGGGTCTGTTCGCAAAGGGGCTCATTCCCGAGGAAGATGTCCGGCGCGCCGAGGCCACGTATGCAGACGCGCTGCACAACTTCGAGATCAGCCAGCGGACCGCCGAGAAGACGCACATGACGACGCCCATTGCCGGTGTCCTGCTCGAGTTGGCGCGTGACGAGGACGGATTTCCGGTCGCCGACGGTCAGATGGTCCAACCCGGCTTCACGGTTGCTCGGATTGCCCCGACCGACCGTCTGATCGCCGACATCGATCTGGTGGGCCCAGAGCTTGCCCGCGTACGGCCCGGACAGGCGGTACAGATTCGCCACTACGCCTTCGAAAACATGACGATCGCCGGCACGATCCTGCGGCTGTCGCCGTCGATGGATCCCGAGACCCACACCTTCCGTGCCGAGGTCGATGTCGACAATTCGCGCGGGTTCCTGCGGCCAGGCATGTTCGTGGAAGCTGCGATCATCGTCGAGCGTCGAGCCGACGTGGCGGTGGTGCCGCGTGACGCCGTCACCGAGCGAGCAGGCCGCAGTGTCGTCTTCGTGATCGATGGCCAGCGGGCGGTGCGCCGAATCGTCTCCCTGGGCCTGGGTGACGACGACCAGGTCGAGGTGCGAGAGGGCGTCACGCCCGGAGAGCGCATCGTCGTGCGTGGCCTCGAGACGCTGACCGACGGTACCCGTGTGCGGGTGGTAGGCGCCCCGTGAGCTCGCCCGCGTCGGTCGCGGCCTTCGCCACTCGTCGTCCCGTCGCCGTCTGCGTGTCGGCCACGGCGGTCGCCCTCGTCGGCTGGCTCGCGTTGCAGCAGCTGCCGGTCGACCTCCTCCCAGACCTGCACAGCCCGACCATCGTGGTCTCGGTGCGCTCCGGCAACCGCCCGCCGACCGAGATGGAGCGTCTCTACGGCGAGCAGGTCGAACAGCGCCTCTTCACTGTCCGTGGCATTCGAGAAGTGTCGCAGGTCGCGCGCACCGGCCGAATCGTCGCGACGGTGGTGTTCGACTGGGACGCCGATCTGGACCTGGCTCTGATCGATGTCCAGAAGGCGGTCGGGCCGGTGAGCGCCGACCCGGATGTCGACGAGGTATTGGTGCGCCGCTTCGACCCCCGTCAGGCGCCGATCCTCACCCTTGGGCTGGTGGCCCCAGATGGGCGGCCCGACCTGGCAGAGTTGCGCCGGCTGGCACGCCGGCAGGTAGCACCCGGCCTGGAGCAGCTGCGCGGTGTGGCGGAAGTGCGGGTCACGGGAGGCCGAGAGCAGGAGGTCCGGGTGTTGCTGAACCGCTACCGGCTCGACGCGTTCGGCATCACGCTGGCGGAGGTGGAGAGCCGGCTCGTCGCCGAGAATGTCGACATCTCCGCGGGCACGCTCGAGGAAGGCTCACAGGTCTACCTGGTGCGCGGTATGTCCCGATTCCGCCGACTCGAAGATGTCGAGCGGGTGGTGGTGCGATACGTCACCACGGGCGAGAGCGGACGCCAGGCGATTCGAGTGTCTGACCTCGGGACCGTCAGCATGGTCGATCGCGAGATCGATCATCTCGTCCGGGTGAACGGCGTCGAGGGCGTGGGTCTCGCGATCTTCAAGGAAGCGGGGTCGAACACGGTGCAGGTGTCGACCATCGTTCGTGAGGCGCTGGTCGGGTTGGCGCAGGATCTGCCCAATGTCGAGCTCACCGAGGTGACCGACGACGCGTCGCTGGTGGTCGAGGCGCTGGCTGACCTGCGGAGCGCTGCCGGTTTGGGAGTGCTGCTCGCGGTCATTGTGCTCGCCCTCTTCCTGCGCTCGGCGGGCGCCACGCTCATCGTCACGGCCGCCGTCCCGGTGTCGATCTTCGCGGCGCTCTTTCTGATGCGCTTCGGCGATCAGAGTCTGAACATCGTCACCCTGGGTGGCCTGGCGCTGGGGGCGGGCATGCTTGTCGACAACGCCATCGTGGTGGTCGAGAGCATTTACCGACGGTTGGGTGAGGGCGACTCCGCCCTGGCGGCCGCCGCGACCGGTACCAGCCAGGTGGCCGGCGCGATCACGGCGTCCACCCTGACCACGTGCGTCGTCTTCGTCCCGGTGTTGTTCGTCGAGGGCCTGGCCGCGCGTCTCATCGAGGGCATTGCCTTCGCCGTGGTGGCGTCCCTGCTGGCCTCGCTGGCGGTCGCGATGCTGCTCATCCCGGCGCTGGCGAGATGGTTTCTGCCGAAGAAGGCACGCACCGAAGCCGCGACCATACCCGCCCACCGTCGCCGCCTCGAGAATCTGGTACGCGGCCTGCTGTGCTACCCCCTCGTCACCGTGGTGCTGGCGACCGTCATCGCCGGACTGAGCGGGTGGATGTTGCTCGGCCTGGGCACCGAACTGCTGCCGCCCTCCGACCCACGACAATTCTCGCTGCGGATCGTCGGACCGCCGGGACAGCGTGTGGAGTCGACGGCACGGGTCGTGGAAGGGATCGAATCGCTGCTCGAGCAGGCCAGCGGAGATGACCTGCTCGCCGTGCTGTCGGAGGTTGGCCGCTTGCCCGAGGACGACCGCACGGTGCGCACCGAGCTCGCCGAGGAAAACACGGCGCGGCTCACCATCCGCATGTCGCACGAGGGCCCGACCGGCCGGCAGCTCGCCACGCTGCTGACGCCAGAGCTCGCGACGCTGGAATCGACCGAGGTCAGCTGGGAGGTGGGGTCGTCGGCGCTGGCCAGCGCCCTGGGCACCAGCGGCCCGCCGGTGGTGGTGGAGATCTCCGGGCAGTCGCTGCCCGACCTGCGGCGCGGCGCAGAGGTCGTCAGGCAGAGCCTGTCCCAGCTCGACGAGTTGTGGAACGTCCGCTCCTCCTTCGAGGGCGGTCCGCCCGAGCTGCGTGTCGAGCTCGATCGTGCCCTGGCCGACGGCCTGGGCGTCGATCTCGACACCCTCTCGCGAGTGCTGGAAACGAGCCTCGACGGACGCGACGTGACGATGCTGTCGCTTGGCGACGAAGAGCGCCCGGTCACCCTTCGCCTGCCGACCCCGAGGCGCGAAGAGCTCGAGAACATAGTCTTCCGCAATCAGCAGGGGCGCAAGATTGCGATCGGCGAAGTGGCCCATTTCACCGAAGTGGAAGGGGCCCGCGAGATCTTCCGCCGGGACCAGCGGCGCACCGCGCAGGTGACCGCCCAGATCGCCGAGGGCGTCGACACCCCGAGCGCCATCGCTGCCGTGGTCGACGTCCTGGCTGATGTTCCGCTGCCGCCCGGTCTGCGAGCCGAGCTCCGGGGCGAAGAGGAAGAGCGGGCCCGCACCTTCGGTGAGCTGCGGCTGGCGGGCGTCCTGGCCCTGGTGCTCGTGCTCATGGTGCTCGCCGGCACCTTCGAATCGCTGCTGCATCCCGTGACGGTGCTAGCGGCCGTGCCGCTCGCGCTCATCGGCGTCGCGCTCGCCTTGGTGCCGACAGGCCGGCCGATCGGCATGATGGCGATGATGGGGCTCATCGTGCTGGCCGGCGTCGCGGTCAACGACGCCGTGCTGCTGCTGTCCACGGCCCGCCAGCTCATGGCGACCGGCGTCGAGCGCGTCGACGCGCTGGTACAGGCGGTGGGCACCCGCCTGCGCCCGATCGTCATGACCACGCTGACAACCGTGCTGGCGCTCCTGCCGTTAGCCTTCGGGACCGGTGAGGGCTCTGAGATTCGCGGCCCTATGGCAGTCACCATCATCGGTGGCATCCTGGCCTCCACCGTGGGCTCGCTGCTCGTGCTGCCGTGTCTGTATCTCGTGCTGGATCGGCTGCGGCCAGGCAGGCGAAAAGAGGCGACCGCATGAGCCTCCTGACCCTGCCCATCCGACGGCCGGTCGCGGTGGCGATGTTCTTTCTGAGCATCGTGCTGGTGGGGGCGGTGGCCTGGCGGCGCATGCCGGTCGAGCTCCTCCCCGCGCTGGCAGGCGACCGCCTGTTCGTCAGCTTCGCCCGGCCCGGGAGCGAATCGCAGGTCCTCGAGCGCGAGATCCTGTTGCCCTTGCAGGCTCGGGTCTCCGCCCTGCCTCGGGTGGCGGAGAGCTGGGGCGAGATTCGGGGATCCTCGGGACGCTTTCAAGTGCGTTTCGAGCCAGGCACCGACCTCAAGGTGCGTGAGCTCGAGCTGCAGCGTATCGCGGCCGCGCTGCAACGCTCGCAGCCGCGGGGAACCCTTGTCAACGTAACGTCCTTCGACCTCTCGGTGCTGTCGAGCTTCGTGATGATGATCAACGTCCTCGGCGGCGAGGGCGAGGACCGCAACGCGCTGTTCGACCTGGTGGACCAGTTGGTGGCGCCGCGTTTCGCGTCGGTCTCCGGCGTCAGTCAGGCCTTGACGAGTGGTGGTGCCGGGCGCCAGGTCACGGTCACCGTCGACGCCGATCGCGCCGCGGCGCTCGGTGTGACCACCGATGCCATCACCCGATCTGTCGGGAGCAACGTCGGCCATCTGGAGTTTCTCGGCAATCTGGAGAGCGAGGCCGGGCGGATGCCGGTCATGCTCGACGGACGGCCCGCGGGACTGCACGCGCTCGGCGAGGCCCGCGTCCAGCCCGACCGCCCCGTCCTGCTGCGACATGTCAGCGACCTGAGCTACGGCTCCGGGCGCGAGGAAAGACTCTTCCGGGTCAACGGACAGCCGGCGGTCGGCTTGATTCTCTTTCAGGAGGAAGGCGCCAATCTGGTCCGACTCGGACGACAGCTCCGACAGCGAGTGGCCCAACTGCAGGAGGAGCTGCGGCCGCTTGGGCTGGATCTGGTGATCGGCTTCGATGCCGCGGCCTTGGTGGAAGACCAGATTGCTCGTCTGGCGCGACTGGGAGCTTCCGGTTTCGCCATTGCGCTGGTGGTGCTCTTTCTGTTCTTGCGCCGCTGGCGCGCGGTGGCCGTCGTCGCGGTGGCGGTGCCGGTGAGCCTGCTGGCGGCGTTGTCGGGGCTGTATCTGATCGGCCAGTCGCTGAACCTGATCACGCTGTTCGGTCTGGCGCTCGCCGTCGGGTTGCTGGTCGACAACAGCGTGGTCGTGTACGAGGCGGTGCAGCGCTGCCTCGAGCGCGGCGCCGACGCCGCGACCGCGGTGCGGGACGGCCTCCGGCGCACAGTGCGAGCCATCGTTGCCGCCAGCGCAACCACCGCCGTGGTGTTCCTGCCCCTGAGTCTCATCGAGTTCGACGACGTACTCGTGCGTGAACTGATCGAGGTGGTAGCACTCTCCATTCTGCTGCCGCTCGCCGCGTCGCTGGTGGTCGCGGTGGGGCTGGTACCGCTGCTGGCGCACCGCCTGGCGGCACCGGCCGCACTCCGAGCGCTCGCCGAAGCCCGCCAACGCCGGGCCGAGCGCGGCGACCTGGTCGCCCCGGACCGGGCGCGGCTGCTCTTTGGCGGCGTCGTCGCCGGGGCCTTGCGCCATCCACCGGCCTGGATTGCCGGCACCGCCGCGGCGGTGCTCGTGACGGTGATTATCGCTCTGCCCTGGGTGACCGTGCAGTCGGCCACCCAGGAGCCGCCCGAAGCCGACTCGGTGCAATTCGCCACCCGTTTTTCAGCCGGCCGGGGCTCGATCCAGGCGGCCAGCGATGCGATGGCCCGCCTGGAACGCGCGGTGCTGGAGCTCGAGGGCATCGACTTGGTGGAAGCGACCATCCAGGAGGACGGTGGGTCGCTCACCGTGCACCTCGTGGATCTGGCCGACCGGCCCACCGGTTTCAACGCCGAGCGGGTGCGCAACGTGGTCCGCCGAGCCGCGGACGAGGTCGAGGGGCTCGAGGTCCTGCGCCCGGGCGAAGACCAGATGGGCGAGGGTGGCGGCGGCGGGGCGGGGGCACAAGGAGGTCTGGGCGGGCTACTCGGCGGATCGCCGGCCGAGGTCGTTCTCTCGGGGCCCGATAGTGCACAGCTCGAGACGCTGGCCGAGAACATCAGGGCTCGGTTGCAATCGATGGATCAGGTGCAATTTGCCTTCATGTCGGCGCGGCCCGGCATGGCGGAGATCTGGGTCGAGCCGATCCATCGGGCCTTCGAGGCGTTCGGACTGACGCTCGACCAGGTGCTGCCGGTGCTGCAATTGGCGGGCCGCGAGGGACAGCGGATGCAAACCGGCTTCGTGCTGCCGAACGGCCGCGAGCTGCCCCTCGTGGTAGAACGCAGGGACGCCCGGCGCCGACGGGGCGCCAGCAGTGACCTCGCGCAACTGCGCGTCCAGACCGAGGCCGGCGTGGTGCCGATCATGGCGCTGGCCACGATGCGCCGCATGCCGGCGCCGCCGATGATCGTGCACCACAACGGGCGACGGGAGATCACGGTACTCTACCGGCTGTCGCGTGACGTACCCAGCACCGGTCCCAACCGGGTGGCGATCGAAGATCAGATTGCCGCCGCCGTGCGGTCGGTGCCGCGCCCGAGCGGCTTCACCGTCGAGACCCCCGGGCAGGACGACGCCACCAGCTGGTTCCGTAAGATCCTCGTGCCGGTCGTGGCGCTGGAATTTCTGGTGCTCGCCATGACGTTCGAGTCGCTCACCCTACCGGTGCTGGTGCTGCTCGCCTTGCCCCTGACGTTGCTCGGGGCGACCTGGGCGCTGGTGTTCGCCGGTATGCCGCTCGACCTGATGGCCATGCTCGGGGGGTTGGTGCTCTTCGGCTTGACCGTGAATCCGGCGATTCTGCTCGTTGATCGCATGCAACAGCTGGTGCTCGGGGGCGGGTGGAGCTCGGGTGCCGCGGCGCTCGCGTCGGTGCGTGAACGGACGCGGCCGGTGTTGATGACGACGGCCACCACGGTGGCGGCCTTGTGGCCGCTGGCGCTCGCGACGGGTCGCGAGAACGAGATCTGGCCGGGCTTCGCGACCATCGTGATCGGCGGGTTGGTGACCTCCGCTCTGCTCACCTTACTGATCATTCCGGTGGGGTTCGTCCTGCTGCGCCATCTCGACACGCTCTTCGGTCGCGTCGGCCCGTGGCTGGTGCTGGCCTGGCTGGGTACCACGGTCGCCGCCATCGTTGCGCTCATCACCACCGGCACCGTGACCTCGCTGTTCTGGCAGGTGGTGCTCAGCCTGCTGATCGGCGGAGGCTTGCTGGCGGTCGTGGTGCTGATCTTCCGTCCCCGAGACCTGCCCGAGCCCGAGTGCAGTCAGGGGCCGCCGCGGCTCGACGTGCGTTGCTTACGCAAGGTCTACGGGCTGCCCGGGCCGCTGCGCGCCACCCTGCGTGCCTCGAAGGACTTCGCGCAGCGGGTGCTCGACCGCGGCGGACGGGCCTTCGACCCGGCTGATGCGCGTGAGTGGCTGATGCCGCTGGCGCTTGGCACGGCCGGTGTGGGCTATGTGGCGCTGCAGCTGCAGTCGACCTTCTGGCGGTTAGTGCTCTGGATGGTGGCAGCGGCCGTGTTCTCGCGTCTGGTGCTGGAAGTCCGTCGGGCGCGTGGCAAAGCTGACGCGACCGGAGCCGTGCAGCCGGGCGGCGTCGAGGGCTGGATCGCAGGGCTCACTCCGTGGGTCACCGTCGGCGTGTTTACTTGGGTGACCGCCCTTGGACCTCGGCTGGCGAATGAGGTGCCCGAGGCGGACTACACCTTTCCGATCATCGTCTCTCTCTTCCTGGCCGCAGGCCAGGCGGCCCGGCGGAGCGCCCGGAGGCAAGCCAGCGGCGAGCTCGCCTCACGGGTCTCCCACGGGTGGCTGCGGTATCCACGCAGTCTGTGGCGGCGGTCGGCGGCGCGCATAGGCGGCTTCGACTTGCCCTCGAGCCCCGTGCTCGCCCTTGCCGGCGTCAACTTCTCGATCGAGCGCGGCATGGTGGGCGTCCTGGGGCCCAACGGCGCCGGCAAGACCACGCTGCTGCGACAACTGGCGGGGGTCCTCGACCCCACTCGTGGAACCATCCGTCTCGGCGGGGTGCCGTTACGCGCCATCCAGCGCTACCTGGCGCGCTGGGTAGGATACCTGCCACAGGATGCCGGCTTGCCTGGCGGAATGACGCCACGCGAGTATCTGTCCTATTTCGCTGCGCTCTACGACCTGCCACGCGAGGTTCGTCGGCAGCGGGTCGAGAGCCTGCTCGAGGAAGTCGGTCTTGCTGAGAAGACCGACGAGCCGATCAAGGCGCTGTCGGGCGGCATGCGCCAGCGGGTCGCGGTGGCGCGAACGCTGCTCCGCCTGCCGCCGGTCATCATCGTCGACGAGCCCACCGTTGGCCTCGACCCGCGGGAGCGCATCCGTTTTCGCAACCTGTTGAGTCGTCTGGCTCGAGACCGCATCGTGCTGTTCTCGACCCACGTGGTCGAAGACGTCGCGGTGGCCTGCGAGAGGGTGTTGGTGCTGGCCCGCGGCCGGCTGCTCTTCGACGGCGAACCAGGTGAGCTTGCCGCCACCGCCAATGGCCAGGTCTGGGAGCTGCGCACCGCTCCCGATACCGAGCTCGACCTACCCCCGGGGGCGATCCGCGCCGAAGCAACGTCGACGATAGACGGTTCGGTCATGCATCGCATCCTGGCCGCCGACCAGCCGGGCGACGCGGCCCGGCCGCTCGACGCGGCGCTCGAAGACGGCTACCTCTGGCTGCTGGCTAGCGAGGCTCGCTAGCCAGGCTTTGCTTACAGCCCCGCTACGCGGGGGCTAGACCCGTTGAACGGGGAGGTCATCGCGGTGAGAGCGACACACGATCGAGACCTGACGCGATTGGCACGATCAGCGCTGTTCAAGGAGTCGAGTGCGGCGGAGGGAGTGCAGGCATGAGCTGGCGCCCCGACGTCGGCTTGTTGCGCCTCGCCCTCCTGGTGGTCGCCGGTCGGCGTTTCTGGTTGCTGCCGCTGCTGCCGCTGTTGTGGTTGCTCTTCCAGGCCGGCGTGATCCTCATCGGCGCGGGCGAGGGCTTCACGCCGAGCTCGGCCCAGGGGACCCTGATCGGTTTGCCGCTGACGCTGCTGGCTGTCTTCTTCGGTATCCGGATCATCGCCGGTGAGATCGACGGCCGCAGTCTCGAGATCGCCTACACGGTGCCGGGCGGCTGCGAGCGCGTCTGGTGGGCGAAGCTATTCGCCTCGGCTTTGGCGTTGCTGATGAGCGAGGCCCTTCTCGCGGTGGCCACCTTCATCTTCTTCACGCCGTTCCCGTGGAGCGCTCTCTACGGCGCGATGCAGGCGGCGCTCTTCTACCTGGTGCTCTCGATGGCGATGGCCACGCTGTTTCGCAGCGAGGCGGCCGGCGCCATGGGAACCGCCGCGATCCTGGGGCTGAACGGGCTCATCTCCGGCTTCGGCGAGAACCAGGTGCGCATCTCGCCGTTCTGGAACCCCTATGCTCTCGAGAACGCCGACCCCACCGAGCTCTTCGCGTGGACCCTGCAGAACCGCATCGGTGTCGTCCTGGCGATGGTGGCGATCGTTGCGCTCGCGTTCATGCGGGCCAATCGCAGGGAGCGAATGCTGGAATAACAGTAGTTCGCGAAACTATGTCCAGGCGAGAGAGATGTCCTCGAGACAGCAACACGGATGCACGTGTAGCGCCCCGCTGATCGTCCCATTCGGAAGGACGGTCGATACGGCCGGCAACCTCTTCATCGCGGACATTCACAACTATCGCCTCCGGCGCGTGGACGCCGCAACCGGCATCGTCACGACGGTGGTTGGCGCAGGCACCCGCGGGTACAACGGGGACGGCAGTGCGACAACCAGCGCCCAGAGGATCGGGAGCTCCTCGGCCTGAGAACGGCTGAAGCCCGACAGTGGAACCCCGGAACATGGGGTAGGATACGACAAGCAAGGTCGAGACAATCCGATGACTGTGATGAACGTGCGGCACGCCATGATCCTTGCGCTGAGTGGCGCGGCCCTGGCCTGGGCAAGCCCTGCTCTGGCGCAGTATGGGGCTTCCGACGGGGAGTGGAAGTTCTATGGCGGCGATGGCGGTCACACACAGTACACAGGCTTGGATCAGATTGATAGAGAGAACGTGCAGGAGCTTCAGGTGGCCTGGCGTTGGCAGGCCGAGAACTCTGCTCCAGGTCCGTTCTATAACTTCGAGTCAACGCCGATCATGATCGGCGGCACGCTCTATACCACGACCGGTGCCAGCGAGGTGGCCGCCATCGATGCCGCCACGGGCGAGACGATCTGGCTCTTTACGCCCCCTCCCAAGATCGACGCGGCAGGGGAGCCCGGCCGGCAGCCCCAGGGGTCAGGTCGCGGCGTGGCCTATTGGACCGATGGCGAGCACGAGACGATCTTTCACAGCGTGAGCGACGGGCGTCTCCTGGCACTCGACGCGAAGACCGGCCGGCCAGTGGCCGGGTTCGGCGACGGCGGCTATATCGACCTCTCCCTGGACATCGACAAGCCGGGTGCCCAGGTGCGGTGCATTTCCACCCCGATCGTGTCCAACGACGTCGTGGTCGCCCAGGTCGTCCCGGTGGGCGACAGCGGCTACGAAGCCACCCCCGGTCACATTCGTGGCTACGACGTGCGGACCGGCGAGCGGCTGTGGATCTTTCACGTCGTGCCCCAGGGGGATGACTTCGGTGTGGACTCGTGGCAAGAGGAGTCGTGGCGATACACCGGGCACACCGGCGTGTGGACGCAGCTGACCGTCGATGAAGCGCTGGGCTATCTCTACCTGCCCACCGAGATCGCCACCAACGACTGGTACGGCGGTCATCGACCGGGCGACAACCTCTTCGCGGAAAGCATCGTGTGCCTCGACATCAGGACCGGCGAACGCGTGTGGCACTACCAGCTGATCCACCACGGCATGTGGGACTACGACAATCCCGCGCCGCCCACCCTGGTCGACGTGACCCACGAGGGACGTCGTGTCAAGGCGGTGGCGATGGTGACCAAGCAGGGCCACACCTATGTGTTCGACCGTGAGGATGGCACGCCCCTGTGGCCCATCATCGAGATGCCGGTGCCGCAATCGGACATCCCGGGGGAACAGACATCGGCGACCCAGCCTATTCCGTCGAGACCGGCCCCCTTCGAGCCACAGGGCTTCAGCGTCGACAACCTGATCGACTTCACCCCCGAGCTTCGTGCCGAGGCGATGGAGATCGCGGCCAACTACCGGATGGGACCGCTGTATACGCCCCCGTCGCTGATTGATGATCCGGACGGGACAAAGGGTACGTTGGTCCTCCCCGGCTGGGGCGGCGGCGCCAGCTGGCCCGGGGCCGGTGTCGATGTCGAGTCGGGGGTTCTGTTCGTGCCATCGCTGACGGTGCCGATCGTCGTCTCCCTGGCGCCGGGTGAGCCCGGCGGCTCCAATCCCGACTACATACGGGTGGGTCCCATCTACCCGCCCGGTCCGCGCGGGTTGCCGC
Organism: Acidobacteriota bacterium; assembly: GCA_022562495.1. Classification (GTDB taxonomy): domain Bacteria; phylum Acidobacteriota; class Vicinamibacteria; order Vicinamibacterales; family UBA8438; genus NP936. The sequence continues at coordinate 1,497 of JADFPE010000031.1, read as the reverse complement.
TGGTCAAGCCACCCTGGGGACGCATCACCGCGATCGACCTCAACACCGGCGATCACCTGTGGATGCGGCCTCTGGGCGGCGCGCCGCGTGAGGTGCGCGAACACCCCGACCTGCAGGGTCTGGGTCTGGACTTCTCGAGCATGGGGCAGAATGGCCGGCCTGGAGCGCTGGTGACCAGGACCTTGTTGTTCATGGGTGAGGGCGGCGGGGTGCGCGGCGGCGTGGCGTCGCGCCATGGCGCCGGAGGACCGACATTCCGCGCCTACGACAAGCGTACCGGCGAGGTAGTCGCCGAGATCATCCTCCCGGCGAACCCGACTGGCAGCCCGATGTCCTACATGCTGAACGGGAAGCAATACATTTGTGTCGCCGCGGCGACACTGGACAGTCCCGCAGAGCTCATCGCCCTGGCTCTGCCCTAGCAGCCCGACGAAGACATCTGGCCGTGCGGAGAGCATTCGGTGTGCCAGGGTGCTGACTCGAACGCCCAGAACGGATATCCCAGACCGTAGGATGATGAGTCCGCGCTTGCTGTCCGTCAGCACTCGCATCGCACTGGTGACGCTGATCGGCGTGGCCGCCGGTCAGGCGGGAGCCCAGTCTGGCGGTGTCGAGTTGCCGCGGCGTCCGACGCAGCGCCCACTCATGACCACGTCCGTGCCGCACATGCAGGTCGGCGTAACGCCGAGGCCCAGCGTGCACGATCTGCTGTTCCGGTCGGTGTTCGCGCTGCCTGACGTCGAGAACTACCCGGCCAACGTCGTCGGTGCCCGCACGATCTGGTTGCCCGACACGCTGGTACGCCGACCACAGCGAAGTGGGCGAGCAGGCAGGGGCGGTCCGGGCCGTCCGGGCGGAGGCTTCGGAGGGGTCGGGCATATCCACGCCGACGGCAGTCTGCACGTCAACCTGCCCGAAGCGCGCATCCGGGACATCGTGAACGCCAGATGGGGCGCGCGGCATCCCTCGCTCGAGAACTACGTGATGCTCTTCACGCCGCAGTCGAGGGCCGAGCTGGTGGTGACGTTCCAGCTGGTGGTCGAGGCGTACAACCGCACGACCGGACGCGAGCTGCAGGCCGATGACTATCTCGCCCCGCTCGAGTCCCGGCTGAGCGATCCGCCAGTCGACACCGTCTTCGTCGTCGAGGACGAACCGCTCTACCACGACGAGCGACGTTGCATCTCTCTCCAGGGCCACGACGTCCACGAGGCCAACATCTACGACCTCGGGCCGTCGGCGAACCCGCACATCTGCGTACTCCCGCCAGGGGCTGCCCGGTGACCGGCGGCACGAAGGGCGCGCGCAAGAAGAACTTCCCAGGTTCGACCGGCGATTCATCCCGCCTGGCGGCGTGGCGCGTCGGTCGCATACTGCCCGTATGCTTCCTCCTCGCGCCTGGCACTGGCCGAGGCGGCACGAGTACGACGCCCCAAAATGGGAACGTATTCTTGCGCGGACCCTCAGTCGCCGATTTCGATCTCGATCGCGCCCGCT
>JADFPE010000260.1:6110-6396 GCA_022562495.1 Acidobacteriota bacterium | reverse complement strand
TTCAATCATTTGTAGACTGGTGCCGCTGAGCTTGCTCACCTCTAGCGTTGACATGCCGCCGAGAATTGCGTCCGTAATCCACGAATGCCGCAATGTATAAAGTTTGACCCCTTTCGGTAGTTTCGCTTTGGCTGCGGCTTCTCGGACAGGATACGACCATTTCCGATGCCGCCATGGATTCCCATCGTCACGAGTAAACAGATAAGCGTTCGGTAGCTTGTCTTTTGATAGTCGTTTGAATAAAGCAATTGCTGGATCAGATACCGGAACCGGTCGTTCATGGTCT
>JADFPE010000260.1:0-6100 GCA_022562495.1 Acidobacteriota bacterium | reverse complement strand
CCGGTTCGAGCATCAAACTGACCGACTGTTGCATTCGAGAGATCGCCCGGCCTCGCTCCCGTTAGTGCGGCGGCTTCAACTAAATCTCGTACCGCGCCCTCACAGGCGTTCAACAAAGCACGACGTTGATTGAGATCGAGAAATATCTTTCGCCTCTTGTCCGCCTTCTTGTGCTGCTTTATCGCTTTCCATTCCTGTGCAACAGAGGGACTGACACGCCGATGTATGACAGCAAGATTTAGCGCTGCGCGCAACGCTGTCCAGTTTCTATTCTGATGCGATTTTGACCAGCCGAGCCCATTTCGCCAAGCTTTGAGCTTTATGGTGCGAATCTTGTCGAGCCGAACATTGCCAATATCGTGATCGTAAACATATCGGCGAAATCGCATGTCTGTACTTTTTGCAGCGCTCTCACGGCCGTCGGCTTTCATATCAGCAATGTACTCTCGACAGACATCTGCGACGGTTGGTGGCTCGTCGGAAATTCCAGCATCGAAATTGCTGAACCACTCTTCTGCTATTTTTTTGGCAGACCTGTGATCAAACTTTTTTGTGCATTGTCCGAGAGACTTGTACTTTTGCCTCTGCTTACCTTCCTCATTACGGTATCGGCATCTAGCGATCCAGGTGCATGTATTGAACCTGTTTTTTCGTACACCGAGGTACCGACCACTCTCGATTGGCGGGAATGGAAACGGGGTCATCAATCTTTTTGGTCAGGAGGATTTACCAACCAAACCACCCGAGCTGGAAAGCCCTCGACGCACACCGGCAGCCGATCCCGCCATAATTCGATCGGGCGACATCTTCGTACCAGACACCCCACACGTCGTCGGGGCCTTTGAGCAAGTAACGACCGGACAAGCTCGACCGGAGAAACAGCTGCTGCACAACATCCCGGGCATGAAGCCGCAGGTCCCTGACTCCTCGCCGAAACACCCTTCGGCCGATGGCTTGCAGGTGCTCGACAATCCGATCATCGGCGGCAAAGTTACAATTTGCGTCTTGCTGTACGGAGAGGAGCACCACGCGTCTCACACTCGGCGGGTCCTCGTCGCCAAAGTGTGGATAGACCACGTAGAGGTCATCACCGACGACGGCCACGGTGGTGGCCTGGCCCTCCTCGTAGGTGGCGACGCCCGCCAGCTCCGCCGTGGCCCAGTCGTCGTCACTCGTCAACGCCACCACGCGGTTGTCGGCACTGCTGACGATGGCCAGGCGACCGGCCGTCCACACCATACCGTCCTGTCCGGGGACCTCTTCTGGCAGCGTCACCTCCGTCGCCGCGGCCGGATCGTCGACCGGCACTTTCCAGAGCGCCGCCCCCCGTGCCACCAGGAGATAGCCAGCAGGATGGTGGACGATGCCGTTCGGCCCAGTGCCGCCATCATCGAACTGATGGAGTACCGACGCCTGGTAGTCGGTGTCGACGCGGTAGATCAGGTTCATCCGCGTATCGGTGATGTAGGCTGTGCCATCGTCTGCGACGGCGACATCGTTCGCGAAGTAGACCGCGCCATCGGGCGGGTCTGCGATGACCGCCGCGAGATCGACCATCGCAAGTCGCTCGCCGGTCGCCAGGTTGTAGACACCCAGCTTGGCCTGGCCGGCACCACCGGTCTGGAACACCGAAAAATCTGAGTTGGCCACCAGCAGGCGATCGCGCAGCTCGTCGACCTCGATGCCGATCGACGAGACCAGATCCGGATCGGTCACCACGGATGTCACGCGGCCATCGCCGTGTAGCTGAAAGATCGAGCCTTCGGCGAGCGACCCCGTCAGGATCCGGTGGTTCGTCATGTCGTACTCGATGCCTTCCGGAATGAACCCTCCGCGCTCTGCGACGATCACCTCTGGAAGCGGCGCTGGGGTTGGCGTCGCCGCCTCCGGTGCCGCCTCGGGGGCGGGCGGCTCAGGCTCGGCCGCACACCCGGCGAGCATTGCACACACGATAGCGGTCACGAGAATCTGATTACGCATGGCGACAGCCTCCAAGAAGACGTTCCCCGAACCCCGGCGCTCAATTGAGTTGAGCGCCGGCCGAGCATGATAGCACGGGCCTTGAGGCCCGCTGAACCCCCTGCGAACTCGCAGCACACGTGAGCTGCGGGTTTAGTCAGGCAGCGCGAATGAAAAGATCGCGTTGCCGGCGGCAATCGCGACGTACTGCTTCCCGTCGACCGCATAGCCCATCGGGGCCGCGTGGACACGCCCGCCGATGTTCTTGTGCCACAGTTCCTCGCCGGTCAGGGCGTCCAACGCGAAGAAGAAGCCGTCGGCCGTGCCGCCAAAGACAAGATCGCCGGCGGTCGACATCAACCCAGACGTGCTGCGCGAGTTGACGGGGAACTCCCAGCGCACGTCGCCGGTCTGCGGCGAGATGGCGCGCACGGCGCGGTGGTATGTCTCGGCGGGCTCGGGGCTCTCGCCACCGCCGGCCCGAAAGCTGTCGCCCTCCTCGTAGGCGGTCTTGCGGATGTAGTACCGCGTTTCGGCGTCGTAGGCCATCACATACAGCAGGTCGGTGCGCGGGCTGTAGGAGGGGGACCACCAGTTGGACCCGCCCGTGATGCCGGGGGAGACGACGGTGCCGTCGATTGACGGTTCCTTGTTCGGCAGGAGGATGGGGCGGCCGTTCTCGTCAAGTCCGTCCGCCCAGGTCTGCTTCGCATACGGCGTGCCGAGCAGGAACTCGCCGGTCTCGCGGTCCAGCACATAGAAGAACGCATTGCGGTTCGGAAACAGCATCAGCTTCCGCTGTTCGCCGCCGAACGACGTGTCGGCGAGAATCGGAATCTGCGTCGAGTCCCAGTCGTGGACGTCGTGCGGCGTGAACTGAAAGTACCACTTCATCTCGCCGGTGTCGGCGTCGAGCGCGACCACCGAGTCGGAGTAGAGGTTGTCGCCCATGCGCACGGTGCCGTCGTAGTCGGGCCCCGGGTTGCCGGTGCCCCAGTAGACGAGGTTCAGGTCGGGGTCATACGAGCCGGTCATCCAGGTGGCCGACCCGCCGGTGCGCCACGAGTCGCCCGACCACGTCCGGCTGTCCGGGTTGTCCGGGCCGGGTGTCGTGTAGAAGCGCCACGTGCGGGTGCCGGTGTTGATGTTGTAGGCGTCGATCACACCCCGAATGCCGTATTCGCCGCCGGCGACGCCGGTGAACACCGTGTCGCCGACGATCAGCGGCGCGGCCGTCTTGCTGTAGCCCGACGCGGTCTCCTGGACCTCGGTCTCCCAGACCACGCTGCCGGTCTTGGTATCGAGCGCAACGAGATGCGCATCGAGCGTGCTCATGATGATGCGGTCCCCCTGGACGGCGACGCCACGGTTGTTCCGGCCGCAGCAGAAGACCATGTCGTCCGGCAGCTGGTGCTGGTACCGCCAGTAGCGCCCCCCAGTTGCCGCGTCCACCGCGATGACGGTGCTGGGCGATTCGGTGATGTACATCACGCCGTCGACGACCAGCGGCGTCGTCTCGGCCCGGTCGAGCGTCCCGAGCTGGTAGACCCACTGGATCTCCAGCTCGGCGGCGTTCCGCCGGTGAATCTGGTCGAGGCCGCTGTAGCGTTGGCTCTTGTAGTTGCCGGAGTACATCAGCCAGTTGTGCGGTTCAGCCTCGGCGTTGAGCAGCCGCTCCGGCGTTACCGGGGTAAACGGGCGGACGGGCGTCTCGTCCGACCGCGTCTGCGCGTGCGGCGCGCCTGCGAGTGCACCGACCACCAAGCATACCGTCGCGACGAACAGGCAGCGCTGCATCATCATCGATTCTCTCTTCGGTTACACGTGTGACCGTGTGTCATCGAGCACCAGCCGTATGCGTCGATGGTGCCTCGTGCAAGAGCCGGCATGCCCCTGACCCACCGGGTCAGGACCCTAGTTATACACCGACACGCGGCGAGTGTCTCGACAACCCCCGAGTGTCGCCTCCATGGAAGCGCCTGAGGCGCCTTCAGTCAATAGCTGTCACCAGTCTCAGTGTCTGTCCCAGAAAGACGTGTCCGGGACGACGACGGGTGCCGTTCGTCGCCGGGGTGACCACGGCTCCGAACAGCGGTCCCAACCCGCCCCGGTAGAATGCTTCAGGGTCCGCGCATGTATAAGTTCCCATTTTGGGGCGTCGAGGCGCCCGGCTGGCAAGGCGCGAAGAGGGAGCAAACGGGCAGTATTCGACCGACGAGTAACGACGCCAGGCGGGATGGATCGGCGGCCGAACAGAGGTAGGTATTCTTGCGCGGGCCCGAAGAAGGCCCACGCTGTACCGTTCGTTCAGATTGCGGCCTCTCCGGCGCAGCAGGACGGCCCGAATGATAACCTTCCGTTCTCGCGATCGAATCCGGAGGATGCGTGGCACGCAAGGAGCACTATCTCGTCGGGCTCGTCCAGTATGGCCTATCGTAAGCAGATGCAGGAGCAGGAGCGGCTGGTGGGTGCCGGGGCGCTCAGCAGTCTGGCCGGGCGTCTCAGGGGCTTGTTCAAAACCGGGGAGGCGGTGGCCGCAACCCAAGACGTGGCGTCCGAAGAAAAAAGCGAGCCGCCGCCGAGAGAGAAGCGCGAGCTTCGCGGTTGGGAGCACGCCGTCGCACGAGCCGCGCGACGCGCCACGGGGATGCGCCCCCTGAGCGGAATCCTGCGCCGGGTGGACCGGCTCTCTTTTCCAGCCATGCTCGTTCTGGGGACCGGCCTGGGGCTCGGGTGCGGCGCCCTCACCTGGCTACTGGGACCGGTCGGCCTCGGTCTGTCCGCCGTGGTCCTGCTGGCTGGTGCGCTGGTCGCGATGTCGGCCGAGCGGCGGGTCGACTGGGAGGATCTGCCGGAGACGCCCGAGCCCGAGGCGGTCACGTCACCACATGGGTGGGTCTCGATCTCGGGTGGACGCTGCGTCATGGGCAGCGCCGACGACGATGAGATGGCCTTCGACTCGGAGCAGCCGCGGCACGAGGTGGAGGTGACCGGTTTCTGGATGCAGGCGACACCGGTGACGCGCCGGCAGTACGCCGACGTCATGGGGACAAACGCGACCGGTCCAGGCGACCTCCCGATGACCAGGGTGAGCTGGCTCGACGCCGTCGACTACTGCACCCATCTGTCGGAGCGCGACGGCCATCGCCCCTGCTACTCGCGACGAGGGGACGAGGTCACTTGTGATTGGGACACCGACGGCTATCGCCTGCCGACCGAGGCCGAATGGGAGCATGCGGCGCGGGCCGGGAGCGACACACGGTGGTTCTTCGGTGACGACGCGACGCCGCTCGAGCGATACGCGTGGTCCAGCTCGAACGCCGGCAACACGGTCCATCCGGTCGCGCAGCTGGAGGCGAGCCCGTGGGGGCTCCACGACATCTACGGCAACGTGTGGGAGTGGTGCTGGGACCGGTTCGGACCTTACGGGGCGGCGCGCGAGGCGGATCCGACCGGTGCTACGTCGGGCGGTGTTCGGGTGTTGCGTGGCGGGTCGTTCGGCGGCGATCCGCGGGTCCTGCGCTCCGCGAACCGGGACGGGGGCCAGCCCGGGAGCCGGGCCGAGCGCATCGGGTTCCGGTGCGTTCGTCGTCCGGCCCCCCAGCATGGTTGAAGACTTGTTTGCTTGATCCTGTTGTTGAACGTCTGGACCCGATCGCGTCAGGACAGTGACCGTTGCATTGTGTCACTTACATGACAATGCTGTAGAGCTCTGTGTCACCCGAATCCGATCCAGCCCCGATACGACTCGATCGATCGCGCGACCCGTTCCGGCGACTCGTGCCGGAGCGCGCGGAAGCGCTGCTTCATGCGCTTCATCATCCGCTTGCCCGGACGGATGCCTGCACGGCTCACGCGGTAGCCGAGGAAGGCCACGGGGCGAGTCGTCGACACCACCTCGCCGCGCCTGCTCTTCCGGTCCGCCGGGTTGAGCGTCAGACGACGCCTGTCCCAGAGCCAGCGCCCGACCGCGTCTGTGCGTGCGGCGCGCCTGCGAGTGCACTGACCACCAGGTATACCGTCGCGACGAACAGGCACCGCTGCATCATCATCGATTCTCTCTTCGGTTACACGTGTGACCGTGTGTCATCGAGCACCAGCCGTATGCGTCGATGGCGCCACGTGCAAGAGCCGGCATGCC
>JADFPE010000030.1 GCA_022562495.1 Acidobacteriota bacterium | reverse complement strand
AATGGCGCCGGCCATGTCGATGAGATGCATGACCGAGCCGCCCAGCATGAAGCCGAGCGGGTTGGCGTCGTTCGGCAGGACGACATGCACCGTCTCGGTGGCCGAGTCGTCCGGCCGCCGCGGGGTGATGGCGTCGGCAGTCAATTCTGGGATCCGCGATCGAGGAACGCTTGCAGCGAGCTACGCAGCTCGCTGGGCAACTCATCGTCGCACAGCGAGCGCAGCAGGGTCACGGTCGACCGATACGTGCGCACGTGCGCCACGCAGGCCCGGCAGGCATCGAGATGTCGCTCGAGACTGGCCTGGACATCAGCCGGCAGCCGCTGTTCGAGGTAGTCAGCGAGGAACTCGACGACGTGGGCGCAGGGTGAAGACATGGTGAGGAGGACCGCGGCCTTGGCCTTAAGGTTCGTTCAGCGAGGGTTCGGGGCCACGCGGGGCCTTCACCACGGGCGGCTAGAAGTCGTACCCGATCCAGAAGTCGAACTTGACCCTTCGGAAGGCGTCGCCGCCACCCGATCCGGAGAAGAGCACGTCCTCCCAGGCCTTGTTGAACAGCGTCCGCCACGACCAGTCGACGTGAATCGGGAAGCCGATGATGAACGTCTGCAGGCCGATGCCGTAGGACGCGCGGCCGTCCACCAGACGGAAGCCAGAGATGGTGGTCGGGGTGCCGAGCACCTCGATGAACTCGCCGGTCGTTGGGTTTTGTGCGAACCCGATCGTCGGCGTACGGATCTCCGTGCTCCGGGAGAACAGCTGGAACGGCTGGTCGTTCAGGCCGGCGCCGCCGAGGTTGAAGAAGAACGCGCCGCGAATGCCGCCCAATACGCCGATCGGCGTGAGCATCGCCTCGATCAACGGGAACCGGAGCTCGGCGTTGACGAAACCTCCGTTGTGGCCGATGAATTCCAAATACTCGTAGCCGCGCATCTCCGAGTTCCCGCCGAAGAAGAGGAAGTCGGGGAAGTCCCCGAAGCTCTTGAAGGCGCGGCCGCGCACCGCCAGCAGACCGGTCTCGCCCAGGCGCAGGTAGTACCGGGCATCGGCATCGAGTGTCTGCTTTCCGAGGAAGGTGGTGCCGATCGACGGCGCGTACTGATACCCGAACCGCATCGTATTGCCCGCGATCGGGCCGAACTCGCGGAAGACCGTGGTCTCCTGGATGAAGTTGATCCCCAGAGGTAGCGAGGTCCCGTTGCGAAAGAGGTCGACGCCGAACTGCTGCTGCTGGAACTGGTTGGCTTGTTGTTCGAGCGCCGGGTTGTCGAAACGCTCGTTCGTATGGTACAGACCGCCCGAAATCTCGATCCGGCGGAAGCGGTCGAACGGGTAGATCCCGAACGCCGTGCCGCCCCGCACGGTCTGCACCGCAATCGCCTGGTCGCGGCTCAAGAATGCGAGCGCCGGCGAGAAGAAACCGGTGGTCCCGTAGAAGAACGATTCCTGCGAGAAGCCCTGGAGGGCGAACTGGAGCCGACCGCTGAGGTTCACATACGACGCCGAGAGGGTGCGATACTGCGAGATCGAGTAGGCGTAGACACTGAAGCTCTGGTCGCCGAGTACGTCGCTGAACGTGATGGCGGTGCCGCCCAGGAAGTCCCCGCTGTTGGTCACACCGATATTGATCGGGGGGGCGCCGTCCAGAAACATCTTCTCGAATCTGCCCTTCCGCCGCGTGTTTGCGTAAATCACGGTGTGGGTCAACGGCGCCTGGAAGTCGATGGTCGGGCCCGGTCCGCCGTAATCGGTCGTCGACGCTGTGTAGAGCGGCTCGTCCCGCACGATCGTGTGGATGCCGTACTCGCCTTTGAAGTAGGTCACGAAGGCAATGCGGGTCTCGTCCTCGCCCGGTAGGACGATGGGTGAGACGTTACCGGTCGCCGTGTCGGTGAACTGGCGGAGCTCGCCGTTGTTCAGGTCGAGCGTCCAGATGTTGAAGATGTCACCGTTGGCGGCCACGTCCGGGTCCACCGGGAGCAGCGGGTCGGTGGCGGTGGAGGAGAACACCAGCGTGTGGTCGTCGATGAACTGAGCCGCCGCCTCGCTGAAGGTGCCGAACGTGAGCTGGGTCTTCTCCTTGGTCTCCAGATCAAGCTTGAACAGCTTGTTGTTCCCGCTGATGCGTGCCAGATAGACGAGATAGGACCCATCCGGCGAGAACGTCGGCGCGTAGTCGGCGAAGTCGTCCTCGGTCAGGTTCGTCACCTCGTGGGTGTCCAGATCCATCAGATAGATGTCGCCGATTGCGTTCTGCAATGCCGAGAAGGCGACGCGCCGTCCGTTGGGGGAGATGTCAGGCGACTCCGGCTGGTCGACTGTGTTCAGGTCGATGATCTCCTCGATGTCGCGGGTGACGACGTTCTGGAGCACCAGCGACCGGTACTTGCCCTTGCGGACGAAATACGCGATCCGGTCGTCGATTTCCGACCAGGACATCCACGGCACGGTGTTCCACCGGGCCCCCGAAATCGCGATCGACTCGAACCCGAGATCCTGGTCGAACCCCTCCGTCAGGTTGCTGACCACCTCACCGTTCTCGGAGGAGAGCAGCACGATGTCCAGCTCGCGGTCCTTGCGGTTCTGCGCGAAGGCGGCGATCAGGTCGCCCGAGGGCGACGGCTCGATCGAGACAACCGCCAGATACCGGGTCTCGCGTGGGTCCGGCGCCAGGTCGCGGCCGTAGTCCTCCGGCCGCTCCTTGTCCCGGAACGCCAGGAACCGGTCGCGGATATAGGACTCGAACGCGTCGTCGAACTCGTCGGCCGATAGGTCGAACGCGTCCTCGTAGATGTCGCCACCGCCGCCGATGACCGTCTTGCGGAGCGAGAACAGGAACTGGCGGACCCCCTCCTTGCCCCACCGCTCCTCGATGAACTCGAACGCCGCGTGGCCCAGGTTGTAGACCACCCGGGCATTGGCGAAGCCGCCATAGTCCAAGAACTCGCTCATCCGCGGCAGGATGTCCGACAGCGCGGCATCTCGCACCGACATCAGGTCGAGCGGCCGCCAGACCCCGGCCATGTAGTCGGCGAGGCCCTCGTCGACCCAGAGCGGGATCCCCCGGCGGATGAACGACCGCGGGATGATGTCGAACGCGAACTGGTGTGTCAGTTCGTGGGTGATCAGCCGATACAGCTGGTCCGGCGGCTCGTCGATCGGCAGCACGATCCGCTGACGGAACGGCTCGGCGAACGCGCCTACGCCTTCCGGGCTCTGTCCTGGTGCGATGTTTTGTTGCTCGAACTCGCTGTGGGTCTTGAAGACCACCAATGGCACCCGGGTGGCCAGGTCGTGCATCAGATCGGCGCTGATCTGGGCATAGGCGCTCTCGGCGTAGCTTGCCACGCGCGCCAGGTGCTCTTCCAGCTCGGGGTAGTAGAAGATCTCGAAGTGGTCCGTTTCGTAGATGTGCCACTCGAAGTCGTCATACTTGACACGGTTCTTCCCGTAGTACGGGAAGAACTGCTGATTCTGGGCCATCGACTCGGCGGCCCAGCCAAGCGCGAACAGCCCGACGAGACCGGCAACAGCCCAGCGGCAGTGGACAGTGCGCCCGCGATGGGTGCGGCTCATGCTTCACCTCGTGAATGGCCAGCGGCGTGTTGATCGGGCTGGCGAAGAATCTCAGCCATTTTACTGTAGCTATGATGGACCTCGCAACGCTCTGGATCCGCTTCCTCGGGCGCTGGGAAGCAGGAAAAGCAAGACACGTGCCGTGCGAGAGCGCCGCCCGCGCGGACCGGGTCTGTGAGAAACGTATCTGCGCGCGAGGCTGCGCCGCGTCTTCTCTCGTCGGGGTGAGGCGCAGCGTCGCGCGCGGCCCATGGTCGAAGTCCAGGCGCATGCGACCCGTGTTCCTCGACGCCCTCGGGACGTCCTGAGCCTGCCGAAGGGCGCTGCATCCCGTCGGGCTGCGTTGGGCTGCTAGCTCAGTGGGGTTGCATGCTGCCGGTGTGCTCCCGTGTCGCGCCGTGAGATGGCCGGGTCGCGGCATTGGGACGAAGCGGGGAAGCCGGCAACGAGCGGCTAAGACAGGACATGCGTGATCGGCGTGGCCTGTGTGACTCGGTGTCCACAGCGGGCGAAGGATCGACCACCATAGGGGACAGACACCAGCGGGTATACTGCGACGAGCGGAATATTTTTGGGCGCAGCCGTGTTCCAGTTGATAGCGGGTCGGGATGGAAGCCCGTCTGGCGTGAAGAGGTCCGCTTCATCAGTGCGGCGATGCACCGAGGGCGTCGAGGCGCCCGCTCCCGCAAGGCGCAAGGAGGGAGCATCCCGGCAGCTTGCGACCCCGCTGAACCTGCAGCCACGCGCCGTGGAGCGGGATGTATCGGCGGCCGAACATGGGAACCTATTCTTGCGCGGGCCCTGAGCTGCGGAAGCCGGATGTTGCCACAGAAAGAGCTGGCCAGTGAGTCGACAAGTGGGTCGGTGCCGGATTCGGGCACGCTGGCCAACGAGGCGCTGACCCACATCGACAGTTTGTATGGCGCGGCGATGCGGTTGACCCGCAACCCGGCCGACGCCGAGGATCTCGTGCAGGAGACCTACGTCAAGATGTTCCGTTTTTCCGCCCAGTTCAAGCCGGGCACGAACCTGAAGGCCTGGCTGCACACCATCCTGCACAACACCTTTCTGAACATGCGACGCCGTGCCACACGTGACCCGGTCGATGTCGACAGCGAGCAGGTGGAGCAGGCCCCGACGCGGCCGGCCGACGGGCCCACGCCGGAGGACATCCTGATGCGCGGGGTGCTGGGTGCCGACCTCCAGGCGGCGGTCGACGCCCTCCCCGGGACGTTCCGTCAGGCGGTCTGGCTGCGCGACGTGGAAGAGTTTTCGTACAAGGAGATCGCCGACATCCTGAATGTGGCGGCCGGCACGGTGATGTCGAGGATTTCGCGAGGGCGCCGGCTGCTGTATCAGCACCTGATGAAAGAGCAGCGGGAGATGCCCGAGTTGAGGATCGTGAGGGGCGGGGCCGCTACTGGATGATCGGCAGTCCGTGGTGACAGACCGGCGGCGCACCGAGACTCGTCCAAGGCAACGTGTGCACGTCGGACGCGGCGCCGGTCGGATGCAGCAGGGCTGTCACCCCCGGCTGTGAGCCCAGCGTGCAGCAAGCTGCCGCCACGTCGTCTGTCGTCACAACGCCGGACACGGGATCGACCAATGAAGAACTGTGCTGACATCGACCGGTTGATGACGCCCTACGTGGACGGCGAGGTGGCCGCGGCGGACCGGCAGGCCGTCGAGGCGCATCTCGCAGACTGTCCTCCCTGTCGCGCGCGTGCCGAAGCCGAGCGGGCCGCGCGGCGCATCGTGCGGTCACGGGCCTCGACGCTGACACGACCCGCACCGGCAGCGCTGCGCGCCAGATGCGTGGGCGCCGCCCCGTCGTCCCGGACGCCGGCGCGACGCACAGGGGATTGGCTGCGCGTCCGGCGCTGGGTGCCGCTGTCGCTGGCGGCGACCCTGCTGCTGGCCGTGGGGGGTGTGTTCGTGGTCGGTCAGCAGGCGCGGCTCGAGGCGGCTTTCGTGGCCCAGCTGGTGATCGACCACGAGAAGTGCTTTACCGAGTTCGGCACCGGGCATCCGCCGCTCGACGCGGCGCAGGTCGAGGCGCGGCTGGCGGCACTCGGCCTTGACGTGTCGGTTCCGACCAGCGATGACGACACGCAGATCGAGCTCGTGGAGGTGCGCAGCTGCGACTACGACGGCGGGCGCATGGCCCATCTCCTCTACCAGATGGACGGGGAGTCGTTTTCGATGTTTGTCATCTCCGAGGCGTGGCACGCTGAGAAAACCCTCGAGATCCTGGGACTGCAGGAGCGGCTCTGGTCGGATGACGGGGAGGCGTGTGTGCTGGTCGGCCCGAACGACGCGGTGGCGATGGACAAGGTCGTCGCCTATGTGCGAGCCTATGAACGGTAGACGGTGCGGTGCCGTCGCCGGTCCGGCCCTGTCGGACGAGAGGAGTGTGAAACCATGACGTTTCGTTGGTTGATCGCGGGAACGGCGGCGTTGGCCTTGGCGTTGTTGACGCTCCCGTTTGGTCTGACGGCGTCCCACGCCCATGCGCACGCGGTCCCGGCCGCAGGCGAGACCGCGATGACGGCCGCCTGCGACGCGGATGCCAGACCGGCGAATCTCGATTTCACGCTCGAGGACATGAACGGCAACGACGTCACCTTCGAGTCGCTGAAGGGCAAGGTCGTGTTGCTGAACTTCTGGGCGACATGGTGCGGCCCCTGCAAGATCGAGATCCCTTGGTTCGTCGAGTTCGCCGAGGTGCACAAGGACGACGGGTTGGTCGTCCTCGGGCTGTCGGTCGATGACACGGTCGACAAGATCCAGGCGTTCGCCGAAGAGTTCGACGTGAACTACCCGATGCTGGTCGGGCTCGGTCGCGAGGACTTCCAGGAAGCCTACGGGCCCGTCTGGGGCATTCCGATGACCTTCTTCATCGATCGCGAGGGGACCCTCTGCCGCACCCACACAGGTATCGCGAACAGGGACGAGTTCGAGAAGGACATCGCTGATCTGCTCTGACCTCCGCACGTGGTCCGTGTGATGGACAACGCCGGCGCGTATGCGCCGGCGTTGTTGGTTTCGGGACAGCGGTGGGCTGCTGTAGTATTATCTGCGCGAGAGGGGTGTCGTGATGTTGAAGGGATTCGTCCACGCTGGGTTGTCATGCGGATGTCGCCTCGCGTTTCGCGAGGGAGTCGAAGGCAGTCCCGTGACGGTCTTGGTCGATCGGAAGTCACCCCGCTGCGCGCTGTTCCTCCACGTGGAGGGCCTGCCGATCTACGACTACCGCGAGGCGCTACGACCCTCGACACGGATCAGCCCGATCGAAGAAGAGGGGTACGAGGAGGAGGGGTAACTGGTCGCGGGACGGGGCATCCCGTCAGGACGGCGTTGCTTTCTCGGTCTCGATATTCCGTCTGCTCCCTCGTCGTGCCTTGCCAGCCTGGCGCCGCGCTCCCGCGACCGGGACTGCTAGTGTGCGAGCTGGTTCCCCCCGAACGTCAGCACCAGATCCACCGTGGTGGTCGCGCCCACTTCCACCAGCGCTTCGGTGCCGGCTGCGGCGATCTCCTGCAAGATGGCCGGGTCGTATAGATCGCCGGTACTGATACCGGCGACCGCCGCGATGAGATACACACCAGCCGGCAGGCCGACGATCTCGTATCGTCCGGACACATCGGGATAGGTCAACTGGACGTGGCGGCTGCCGGGCCGCCAGAAGGCCGAGTTGACCGGGAGCGCCACAATTGCCAGGTCGGTGACAGCGTTGCCGTCTTCGTCCTGGACGACACCCACCAGACGGCTCGCCCGGTCTGTCAGGACCAGCCTGATCCGCTCGCGCTTTTCCCCGGACCGCAGGGCGAACGGCACGTCGATCACGTTCCGGCCCTGATAGAACACCGCCTCGAGCGACCAGGGGTTCGGCAACCCGTCCACTCGGATCACCCGGTTGCCCTCTGGGGTCGCGAGGCGGAAGCTGCCGTTCTGAAGAACCTGGCTGCGTGTCAGCCCCGACCCCATCGAACCGTCGGCCATCGGGGCGCTGACCCAGAGGTCGGTCATCACCGGCTGCGGTAACGTGGCGCTGCCGGCGATCTCGACCTGGCCGGCGAGGTCGGCGCCTCGGTTGACAAACAGCACCGCGTTCGAGATATCCACACCCTCGACTTCCAGGTGGAACGAGGCAAAGAGCGGCGGTCCCGGCCGGACCGTGCGAGCGCTGGCGCGCAGGCGGTAGTCTCCCGGTGACACGTTCGCGAACTCGAAGGTGCCGTCTGGTCGCACGACGGCCACGTCCGTCGTGCCCAGCCCCAGCCCCTCGTTCGATTCCCGGCGCATGATTATCGAGCCGGTCGACAATGTACTGTCGTCCGAGTTGATGAGCCGTCCGCGTACGCTCACGCGCGACAGATTCAGCAGCGGAAAATTGACGGCGGTCAGGGTCGCGCCGGATCTCAGCCGCACCCACACCGCAGCGGCGGGCAATGCCGTGCCCGGATAGAAGGTCTGCGCCCAGTGGATCTGCCCGGTCGCATCCTCGGTCCCCTCGTCCGCCGGGTCGATCGCAGCGATGTAGTAGTGGCCGGGTGGCAGCCCACCGATGTGGAACTCGCCCCGCGCGTCGCTCTCGGCGCGGCCTACCGGCACCAAGACCCGCAGGCGACGCTCGAGACGCGGGCGAAGCGCCTCGATTTCGGCGAAGGCCAGCGGCTGTCCATCCTGGGTGGTGACCCGCCCGGCGATAGCGCCGCCGGGGCGGAGCGGCACATCGACCTGCCGTCGAGTCTCCCCGTTCCGCAGCTCGATCGGGACACCCTGCTCGAGCGCGTGCGGCTGTCCATACTGGCGACCCACGTAGCCCAGGGCGGAGGCATGGAGTGCATAGGTGGCGGCTGGAAGATCCACGATCACGAACTCGCCGGTGTCGTTTGTACTGACCACCCGCTGGTCCCGGCTGGCGACTTCGCGCAGCACCACCACGCCCCCGACGATCGGCTGACCGGTCGTGGTATCGAGGAGACGGCCGGTGATGGACGCGGTGGCGGGTGCCCGCGGCGTCTGGGGCTGCGGCTGTTGCCCGAGTGTGGCGCCGGTGGTGGCCACGATCCAGATGACTATGGCGGTTAGGCGGGCCAGCCGCGCGGAGAGGTCGTAGCAGTAACCGACCATGAGGACTATGATACCAACGGCACTCGAGAATCGCGGAATGGTCAAGCTGTCATCGGAATTTGACGTCATCTGCCCCTGCTGCGGCACGGCCCAGACGATCGACTCGGATCTGAAGCGGATCGTCGGACATCGCCCGCCAGAGCGCGGGAACAAGCCGGAGCTCGACCAGGCAGAACGGATTCTGGCCAAGGAGGCGGCGCGCCGGGAAGCGCTGTTCCAGCAATCGGTCAGCGACGAGAAGACCCGTGGCGCCGCCCTCTCGAAGCGCTTCGAGGAGGCCCTCAAGCAGGCCCAGCAGGAACCGATCACCCGCCCCGACCGCGACTTCGATCTCGACTGAGCCTCGATGCTCCAAGAAGTCAGAAGACGAAGTCAGAATGCGACTGGTTGGTGCGCAGCCTCCGGCTTCCGCCTGTCTTCTGACTTCTGACTCCTCGGGCGTGTCTCCTGCTAGCAGCCCGTGGTGAAAGTCCCGCTGCATTCGGCCGGCGCTGCATCCGCTCTGCCTGCGTTGTTTCTCGGTCGAATACTGCCGGTATGCTCCCTCGTCTCGCCTTGCCAGACCGGCGCATCGCCATCCTCGGTGCGACGCGCGATTTTCACACTGGACTGCTAGGCGCGCCGGGTGTCGCCGCAGCCCACCACACGTCGGAATCGTGCGGGGAGCTCACTCCATCGTTCCTGACCATCGAAGAACAGCGGTTTCCGATCGGGAAAGCGTGTCATGAAACCGCGATAGCGCGCCCGCCATTGGTCGATGCGGTGGTCCGCCGTGTGCATCCGGCGATGCGGGTAGTCGAGCAGCACCCGCTCCACCTTCCAGACGTTGCGCTCCGAGAGTCGCCAGTCGTAGCGGTCCAACACCCGCAGGTCCACCACCGCGTATCCGGTGATCCGACCGGTGAAGTCGACGTAGGGTTCGACATAGCTGAGCGCGAGCGCCCGCGTGGTGCGGAACACGGGCCTGCGCCCGTGGAGCCCGGGGTCCCGCGACCTCGCCACCGAGCCCCACCGGCCACGGTGCCTGTAGACGAAGAGGACGTGGTCCAGCTGGTCGACCGACTCGAAGCTCAGTGCCAGCGGCGGATAGCCATGCTGCTCGAGCACTACGGCCGCCGTCAGCACCGCCTCGAGACAGTGGGCGGTGTGATGCCGCACGACACCGCGAAAGCTGCGGAGCGTCACCCGACCGGGCGGATGCTCGGTGTTGTAGGGTAGCGCGTTGAGGAACCGCTGGACGTCGGCCGGCGTGCGGAGCCGTGCGATCAGCCGGCGCTCACGCGGCGTGAACGTCAGCCGGGGCGAGTGCATGGTGCGCATGGACCTGGATCGGCGGGCCCGTTCGATCGGGGACACTGCCGCTCGTGCGGCTACCGCGTTCGGCGCTCTCGGGGCCCGGCGACGGTATCGCCGCCTCTTCCTGGGTCCTGGTCGGCACGGCGGGACACGACGTCACGGGGCGCTTCGAATCCGACACGCTGTCGCCGTAGCGCGGCTCTGCAGGGCCGCGTCACCGCAGGTGTTGTTCCGCGAAATCGATGATCCGCTGCTCGGCCCAGTACCCGTCGAACCCCGGTGTGGCCTCTGCGTAGAACCCGCAGTGCCCCCCGTGTCGGGTCACCTGGATCGTGATGCACGGATTGGCGGTGACGGCCGGCTCCTCGAACTGCTCCGGCGGCACGAAGGGGTCATCCTTGGCGCTGAGGATGAGCGTCGGCACCCGGACCCGGTCGATCACGCGCAAGCTGCTGGCCCGATAGTAGTAGTCATCGGCGTCTCGGAACCCATGGTGCGGCGCAGTGAACCGCTCATCGAACTCACGCACGGTCCGCACGCCGTCCAGGAGACTCAGGTCGAAGCGCCCGGGCCACGCGCGTGCCTTCCGTCTCATCCGTCCCTTCAAGTTGCGGACGAAGTTCCACTCGTAGACCAGGTTCGACCGCCGCTCGAGCGCCTCGACACACAGCCCGAGGTTCACGGTGGGCGACACCGCGACGACCGCGCGCAGCTCCGGTGGCGGCGTCGGCCCGTAGTCGCCCGCCAGTCGCAACGCGACATTGCCGCCGAGCGAGTAGCCGGCGAGGACAACGAGCGGCAGCCGGTCCAGCTCGACCAACTCGCTGATGACCGCCCGTGGATCGTCGGAGAGGCCCGAGTGATAGAGTCCTGCAGACAGCGCCTCGGTGCCGCCGCAGTTGCGCTGGTTCAGCATGACGGCGTTCCATCCAGCCGAGTAGGCCTTGTCGGCGAGACCCCGCATGTAGTGCGCCTCGCTCGACGCCTCGAGGCCGTGGAGACCAACGAGGGTCGCGTGCCGGCGCGGGTCCGGCTGCCAGTAGCAGCGTGCGAGCACCCGCGCGTCCGGCGCCACGTCGAAGAAGCGAGGGACCGGGCGGGGCAGATGTGGGAAATGGCGCACCTTGCCCCAGGTGAACAACGTCATCCGGTGCCCACCCTTCAGTCGGGGATGGGGGGTGTACTCCGGGGTGCTCACAGAAGCCAGTCCGCCTTCGCCAAGGCTTCGGCGGACCCGCCGGCCGGCTTGGCCGGACCCGTCGGCGCCAAGTCTCGCGCGTCCGGACAGGAAGTGTACCCCACGAGGTAGCCGTCTAGTCGTCCGCGGTGGCACCGTAGATCGACGGGACCCGTGCCCCGCGCATCCGCAGATACACGCTGAGCTGGCCCCGGTGATGGATGAGGTGGTTCAGCACGAGCACCCGGAACACCGAGACGCGGGGGAGCGTGAAGATGAGGTGGCCGCGTCGTGCCAGCGTCCAATCGCGGGTCAGCTCGCCGTCGCTGCGCCCCGCCAGTGCCGTGCGTCCCGCCGAGGCGCTGGTGTCGAACCGCTCGAGTACCGTCGCGAGTGCACGCGATTGCCGAGTGTCCGGTCTGTCCGTCACGTCGTAGCCTTCGCGTGTCATCACGATACTGGTCCACGCGGCAATGTCGGCGAGATGCGTCACGAGCTCGCCAAGCGTGCGCGCGCGGGCATCCGGGCGCCAGGAGAGGTCGAGCTCGTGCGCGGCGTCGATCACGGCTCGTGTCGTCGCGATCTCGCGGTCGTACTCAGGCAACAGGATGTCGATGAGCAGCATCGTTGACGTCAGGGCCCACGCAAGAACACCGTCCCGTTTTCGACCGCCGATCCGTCCCAGACAGGCCGGCGCTCGACCATGCCTTACAGGGGGCGAAGACTGCCGGTCTGCTCCCTCCTCGCGCCTTGCTGGGCCGTGCGCGGCGTCGATCTCGACGCCCACACGAATGCGAATCTATGCGTGACCACACCCTAGATGCCGACGATCGGGGGAGATTGTATCCGGAATGTCGGGGACCCCCACCAGCCGATTCGCTGGATCGACGCCGGTGCGATCCGCGACAATGCGCTCGTGCTGTTGCGGCGGTTGAATGTCGGGTGCTTCGGCGGGGGTACCGGGCT
The DNA here is from genome assembly GCA_022562495.1 of Acidobacteriota bacterium. Taxonomy (GTDB): domain Bacteria; phylum Acidobacteriota; class Vicinamibacteria; order Vicinamibacterales; family UBA8438; genus NP936. The sequence goes on along the minus strand of JADFPE010000030.1, from coordinate 15,468 downwards.
CCCGAGTCTGATCGGCGGTCTCAAGCACAACCCATGGCTCCGGGTGAACGCGGTCGTCACCATGTTCGACAGCGGTGGCAGCTCCGGCGTGCTGCGGGACCAGCTCGGCGTGCTGCCACCGGGCGACGTCCTCAAATGTGCGCTGGCGCTGGCGCGCAACGAGTCCGAGGCACGACGGATCCTGCTGACACGCCTCTCGGGCTTCGAGCACGACAAGCTTGGTGGTCACACTGGTGGCAATCTGCTGCTGTCGATGATGGAGCAGTACAGCGGCGACTTTCTCGCCGCCGTCGATGGCCTGCGCACCCTGCTCGATTGCGTGGGGCGCGTCTGGCCCATCAGCGTCGACCAGGCGACGGTGTGCGCCGAGTATGAGGACGGGTCGACGACGCACGGGGAAGTGGAGGTTGACGTCGAGCAGAGTCAGGGCCGCCGGGTGAGCCGGATCTGGCTTGAACCAGAGGTCACCATCCACCCGGCGGCCGCCGCCGCCATCCCCACCTTCGACGCCATCATCATCGGACCGGGCAGCTTCTACACGAGCCTGATCCCGATCTTCCTGCCGGATGGCGTGCGCGAGGCGGTCGCCACCGTCGACGGGCCGATCGTGCTCGTCACCAACCTGCTGACCGAAGGGCGCGGCATGAAGGGCTTCACCGCCGGGGCCGCCGTGTCACGCATCAGCGAGGCGATCGGCCGTCCGGTGGACGTCGTGGTCGTCAACACCGGCCATCCCGGCGAGGAGTCGCTGGACCGCTACGCCGACGAGCACAAGGAACCGCTGCTCCTGGGTGACGTGCCCGACGGGTGCGAGGTGATCACCGGCGAGTTCTGGCAGGGCGCGTTCGCCCGCCACGCCAGACGCCGCCTGGCCTACGCCGTCTGGGGCGTGCTGACGCAGCGGTTGCTACGGTGAACGGGCCACGATAGGCAACCGCGAGGCTGTTCGGCCTCGTTCCCCCTTGGCGTCCGTCTGCGTCGTCTGTGTCGTGTGCGTCTTGCGGGGTGCGCGCGCGGCGTCCGTTCACCGCTCGGCTCCGGGGTCGTCGAGCAGTCGCGTGTGCGCAGGTGCTCGTCACGGGGCATGGGCTGAGTTTGAGTGTAAGCTGTCTACCATGCCACACGCACCTGGTGATGCCGGGCCTGACGCGGCCCAGTGGTTCGGACATCCGCGTGGTCTGTCGACCCTCTTCTTCACGGAGATGTGGGAGCGGTTCAGCTATTACGGCATGCGGGCGCTGCTGGTGCTCTTCATGACCGATCTGGTCGCCAGCGGTGGTCTGGGCATGACCGACGTCACGGCGACCGCGATCTACGGCCTCTACACGTTCGCGGTCTACGCGGTCGCACTGCCTGGAGGGTGGATTGCCGACCGGCTGACGGGCCAGCGGCACGCGGTGCTCATCGGGGGGGTCGTCATCGCGCTGGGACACCTGACCCTCGCGATTCCCACACTGGCCACGTTCTATGTGGGGCTGGTCCTGATCGTGCTCGGTACCGGTCTGCTCAAGCCGAACGTCAGCGCGATGGTCGCCGACCTGTACCCGGAGGGTGGTGCGCGTCGAGATGCAGGGTTTTCACTCTTCTATATGGGCATCAACGTGGGCGCGTTCGTCGGCCCGTTCGTCTGCGGCACGCTCGGCGAGACCGTCAATTGGCACCTCGGGTTCAGCGTGGCAGGCGTCGGCATGATGCTCGGGCTCGCTCAGTACGTATGGGGCTGGCGGTATCTGGGTGACGCCGGCCTGCGCCGGCACCGGGACGGCGACGATCGCGGACGCGCCCTGCGTAGCTTCTGGTGGGGGACCGGCGTCGTGGTCGCATCGGTGCTGGGGGTCACGTGGTTGCAACGCGGTGGTGTGCTCAGCGTGTCGATCCTCAACGTGGCGCAGGGCACGGGGATCACGATCACCGCGCTCGTCGTGCTGTATTTCCTCTACATCTTCCTGTTTGGGCGGCTCAGCCACGATGAGCGCCGACGTGTCGCCATGATCCCCGTGCTCTTCGTGGGGGCCACCGTATTCTGGTCGGGCTTCGAGCAGGCGGGATCGTCGATGAACCTGTTTGCCGAGCGCCTGACGGATCGAACGGTTTTCGGGATGGAGGCGCCGGCGACCTGGTTGCAGTCCGTCAACCCGCTCTTCATCGTTCTCTTGGCGCCGATCTTCGGCTCACTGTGGGTGCGGCTTGGCTCGAAGAATCCGTCGATACCGGCAAAGTTCGCCTATGGCCTGCTACTGCTGGGCCTGGGATTTCTGGTGTTGGCGTGGGGGTCCGCGTTCACCACCGACGGCACCCTCGTGAGCCCGATGTGGTTGATCGTGACCTACTTCTTTCACACGACCGGGGAGCTCTGCCTCAGTCCGGTCGGTCTCAGCAGCATCACCAAGCTGGCGCCCAAGCGACTGGTCGGTCAGATGATGGGGATCTGGTTCATGGCGGCGGCACTCGGCAACCTGTTGGCCGGCCTGGTGGCCGGCATGATCGAAAGCCTGGCGCTCCCCCAGCTGTTCGGTGCCGTCGGACTGGTCGTCGCCGGGGCCGGGGTCGTCATGCTGGTGGCGAGCGGCCCCATCCGTCGGCTGGCTGGTGACGTCCGCTGACACCGAGGTCCGGCCGCCGATTGCCGACGCCGACTGACGCGGTCACGAGTCTCACGATGCCACGTGTTCTCCTCGTCGCCACCTACGAGCTTGGGCATCAGCCGTTCGGGCTGGCGTCGCCGGCCGCCTGGCTGCGCGAGGCGGGCATCGACGTGACGACCGTCGATCTGTCGCGCGAGCCGTTCCGCCCCGAGGCGTTCGCCACCGACCTGGTCGCCTTCCATCTGCCGATGCATACCGCCACCCGGCTGGCGCTGCCCGTCATCCGGCGGGTGCGGGCGCTGTGCCCGACGACACGACTGTGTTGTTACGGGCTCTACGCGCCACTCAACGAGTCGGTGCTGCGGGGCCTCGGCGTCGAGCAGGTGCTGGGTGGCGAGTTCGAACAGGCGCTGCTCGAGGTGGCGACCGGGGGAACGGTCCAGATGGACGGCGTCACCCGGGACGGCTCATTGCCGAGGTTGCGGTTCCGGGTACCCGACCGCAGCGACCTGCCGGCGCTCGACCGATACGCCTCGTTGCAGATGCCGTCAGGCGAGCGGAGAGTGGTGGGGTACACGGAGGCCAGCCGCGGCTGCAAGCATCTCTGCCGGCACTGTCCGGTGGTGCCGATCTACCAGGGGCGGTTCCGCGTCGTGCCCCGCGACGTGGTGCTCGCCGACGTGCGCGCACAGGTCGATGCCGGCGCCCGGCACATCACCTTCGGCGACCCTGATTTCTTCAACGGGGTCGGGCATGCCGTCGCGATCGTCGAGGCGTTTGCCCGCGAGTGTCCCGGTGTCAGCTACGACGTCACGATCAAGATCGAGCATCTGCGCCGGCACGACGACCGGCTGACGGTGCTGCGCGACACCGGCTGTCTGTTCGTGGTCAGCGCCGTGGAGTCGATCGATGACGCGGTGCTCGCGCGGCTCGACAAGGGGCACACACGGGCCGATTTCGAACAGGTGGTGGCGCGCTGCCGGCAGGTCGGGTTGACGCTGGCCCCGACCTTCATTCCGTTTACCCCCTGGACCACCCTGACCGGCTACCACGAGTTGCTGTGCTCCCTCGACACCCTGGATCTGGTGGAGCAGGTGGCGCCGATCCAGCTGGTGTTGCGTCTGTTGATCCCGCGCGGGTCGCGGCTGCTCGATCTGGACCGAGCGTGCCTGGGTGTGGCGCTCGATCCGTTCGACGACAGCCGGTTGGTGTACCCGTGGCGGCACCCGGACCCGCGGGTCGACCGACTCCAGGACACCGTGGCTGGCGTCGTGGGGCGTCGGCTCACCGCCTCGCGGTCGGCGGTGTTCGACGAGCTGCTGGCGCTGGCGGCCGAGCAGGTCGGTGCGTCGGCGGCTCGCCGACCGCATGTCTCGCGGGACCGGGCGACGGTGGCGTATCTGAACGAGCCCTGGTATTGCTGAGCCGAGCCGACGACAGAGCAGGTAGCTCTGGTGTGAGCACGAAGGATTTCCAGAAGTCAAAAGGCAGAAGTCAGGATGGCACCGGTGGGCTTCGCCAGCATTGAGTCAGGGTGTCTCTATTGGTCTGGACGGTACCGATGACGACCGACGGCCCCGATGACCGAAGACGGGCATGTCTAGATCACGGCGGGAGCCCTTTAACTTCATTCTGCCTTCTGCCATCTGACTCCTGACGTCTCGTGTCCAATGCGTAGGGTCCTGCTGATCGCAACGACGACCGGGTATCAGACCCGCGCGTTCGGCGAGGCGGCCGACCGGATCGGTGTCGAGCTGGTCTTTGCGACCGACCGGTGTCACCGGCTGGACGACCCGTGGCGCGATGGGGCGATCCCGGTCCGCTTCCACGACGAGGCGGCGTTCCTCGAGGCGATCAGGGAGGCGGCTCGTCATCGGCCTGTGCACGGGGTGCTCGCGGTCGGCGACCGCCCGGCGGTGTTCGCCGCGCTGGCGTGCGAGGCGCTGGGGCTGCGGGGGCATCCACCGGCCGCGGCCCGGGCAAGCGGTGACAAGCTCGAGACCCGACGCCGGTTTGCCGCCGCCGGGCTGCCGTGTCCCGCGTTCAGCGAGGTGCTGCTGGACAGCGATCTCGCCACGGTGCGTCCCGAGCTCGAGTTCCCCTGCGTCGTGAAACCGCTGGCACTGTCGGGTAGCCGTGGGGTCATCCGTGCCGACAATCCCGAGACGCTGCACGCGGCACTCGAACGGGTACGACGCCTGTTGTCGCGCGCCGCCATCCGCGAGCGCCGCCATCCGTCCGACGACCGGGTCGTGCTGGAAACCTTCATCCCCGGTCGTGAGTACGCGGTCGAGGGCGTGGTCGAAGACGGCACGCTCCGTGTGTTGGCCGTGTTCGATAAGCCGGACCCGCTCGACGGGCCGTTCTTCGAGGAGTCGATCTACGTCACACCCTCGGCCGAGCCGGCCGACGAGCAGCGACGGATGGCACAGGCCGTCGCCAACGCGGTAGCGGCGCTCGGGCTACGCCACGGTCCGGTGCATGCCGAATGCCGAGTCAACGAGGCGGGCGTGTTCGTGCTCGAAGTGGCGGCCAGGCCGATCGGGGGACTCTGTGCGCGCGCGCTCAGGTTTCAGGGGCCTGGCGGAGTCGTGCTGCCGCTCGAGGAGCTGCTGCTCCGACATGCGCTGGGGGAATCCGTCACCGGGTATCGTCGCGAGACGGACGCCTCGGCGGTCATGATGATCCCGATCCCACGCGCGGGCATCTATCGCCGTACCGACGGGGTCGACGCGGCGCGGGCGGTGGCAGGCATCGTCGCCGTGGTGATGACGGCCAAGCCGGATCAGCGGCTCGAGCCGCTCCCGGAAGGGGCGAGCTACCTCGGTTTCATCTTCGCGCGGCGCGCGCGCCCCGCCGAGGCGGTGACGGCGCTACGGCAGGCGCACGCCAAGCTCAGGGTCGCCATCGACAGACCGATCCCGGTCGTGTGATGCCGACGGACGGGTGACTGGTGCCGAACGGAAGGCCTCCGCGTCCAGCTATTTCTGCTGTTCCGGGACGAAGTCGGGCGGCAGCGCGGAGCCTTCGCCGAAAAAGAAGTCCTCCATGTGCTTCGCCACCATCTCCTGGGCCTCTTTCTGCCACGGCATCAGGCGATATTCGTTGAGGATCATCTTCATCCGCTCTTCCCAGAGCTTCCAGGCGTCAACCGACACGCTTTCGTAGATGCGTTGTCCTAGCTCGCCAGGCCAGGGGGGCTCGTCGAGCGCCGGCAGCTCCTTCTGAAACTTCACGCACTTGACGGTACGGGGCGGGGAGTCGGGTTTGGTCGGTTCGTCCATGATCGTTGTCCGTGGTTCCGCGAGTCCGGTGGATCGTAGCATGTTCGTGTCCCGTTCCAGACGGGAACACTCCAACAGAGGCGCTCTCGAAGCGACCGTCGTCGCCGCGGCGATGCCGATGGTGGCCGACCAGCTGGGCGGGCTGTCGTACGACAGCTGGGTCTTCTCCGCCACTGGTGGCTAGGTCACCGAGCCGTTCTCCTGAGGGTGGGTGTGCTATCTCGATATCCCGTTCGGGATCGCCGCCGCGGTGGCACGTCGCCACCCGGGCGTCGCGACATCCTTCGGGCAGTTCACCCGCAGCATCGGCGGCGCAGTCGGGGTGGCGCTGCTCGGCGCGGTCATGGCCGGGGCGCTCCCGTCAGGTCAGGAGCCGACCGCCGCCGAGATGACGGGGGCTCTCCATCGCGCCTTCTGGGTCGCCACCCTCGTGTCGGCTGTCGCGGTCGTCATGGCGATCCGGATCGCTGGAGGGCCGCCGGGATCGGCAACCGGATGACCACCGAACCCCGGCGCGTCAGCGCCTCAATGCACCTGGTCGACCGGGTCGGTGGTCCAGAATGCCAGGTGCTGATTGTCGAAGCGTGCCGTCATCACCCGCGCCACCTCGACCCGCGCATCGTTGAACACGGCGCCGCCGCCGATGTCGGTCAGCTCGTCGGAGACGAGCGCGTTGGCGGTCGAGCCATTGAAGGTGCTCATCCGCCAGAGGCCCTTCGGCAGCCCCACCGTACCGCGCCGCATGTCGGCGTTGAGGGTCACGGGGCAGTGCACTTCGCCGAGGGCGTTGAAGATGCGCACCGTGTCGCCGGTCGATAGCTCACGGGCGCCGGCGTCGTCCGGATGCATCTGCAGGCGTGCGACACCGGTCCGCAGCTCGCCGAGCGTCGAGCTGATGGTCTTTTCGGTAGCAGGCGAGATCAGGGTCAGCGGGTAGTCTCTCGTCGCCGGATCCTCGCGATAGCGGTAGAGCCCTGCCGGGCTCTCACGTTCGAGCTCCTCCGGGAACAGTTGCACTTTGCCGTCCGGCGTATCTGGAAACACGTCCACGAACTGGATCGGGGTGCCGTCGCCCGCACCCGTCACGATCCCTGTCTCCATCAGGGGCTGGCGGATCTCCTCCGGCAACGTGTTTGTCAGATGGACCAGCGCCTCGGCGTCCGTCGCCTGATCCTGGCCGACGTCCAGCCCCAGCCGCGTGGCCAGCTCCGCGAACACTTCCACGTTCGGACGCGCTTCCTCCACGGCGTCGATCACCGGCCGGACCAGCTGCAGATTGCTCAGCCCGTAGCTCTTCGCCACGTCGTAGGACTCGAGAAAGGTCGTGGCGGGCAGCACGACGTCGGCGAGTTGTGCGGTATCGGTCATCACCTGCTCGAACACCACCGTGAACAGATCGTCCCGCGCCAGTCCCTCGAGCACCCGGTTCTGGTTCGGCATCGTCGCGACCGGGTTGCAGTTGTAGACGAAGAGCATCTGGATTGGCGGGTCGCGGTATTCGAGCAGCACCCTGCCGAGCAGGTTCATGTTCACGATGCGGGTGTCCGGCTCCGGTGTGTCGATCCAGGTGTCTGGGGACAGGTTCCAGGCGCCCGAGTTGCTCATCGAGTAGCCGCCGCCCCGGACACCGAACTTGCCGGCGACCGTGGGCAGCGCCAGCACCGCCAGGGCGGCGTTGCCGCCGTTCCGGTTCCGTTCCAGTCCCCATCCGCAGCGAAGAACAGCGGGCGAGATGGCGGCATACATCTCGGCGAAGTTCTCGAGCAACTCGGCGTCGAGCCCGGCGACCTCGGCGGCGCGGTCGAACGTCCACTCGGCGGCGCGTTCCCGCAACTGCTCCGCTCCGTGCGTGTGCTCGGCCAGGAACTGCTGGTCCGCCAGGTCGTGCTCGAACAGATAGCGGTGGATGGACAGCGCCACCACCACGTCGGTGCCCGGTGCGAGCGCCAGATGGATGTCGGCCTGACGCGCCAGGTTCGTCCGCCGCGGGTCGATCACCACCAGCGCCGCGCCGGCCTTCTGGGCGGTCTTGATGTGCGGGACCAGGTGGATGCCGGAGCTGGACGGGTTGGCGCCCCACACCACGATGAGCCGGGCGTGCTGATAGTCGGGGTAGGTCACTCCAGCCATCTTGCCGTAGAGCGCCTGGTTCGCGGTGCTCGTCGGGATCGCGCAGACCGTGCGGGCGAGCCGGGACGTGCCGAACTGCCGGAACAGCCGTGCGTCGGCGGTGTCCTGGGTCAGCAGGCCGTTCGACCCGCCGTAGGAGAAGGGCAAGATTGCCTCGGCACCCCACTGGTCGCGGATCTCGATCATCCGCGTGGCGATGGTGCCGAGCGCCTCGTCCCAGCTCGCCCGTCGGAAGCGGCCCTCGCCCCGCGTGCCCTCGCGGATCAGCGGATGCGGCACCCGGGTGTCGCCGTACACCCGATCGCCGAATCGCCGCACCTTTTCGCAGATGTACCCGTCGGTGACCGCGTGCCTGTCGGAGCCGTCGATCGCGACGATGCGCCCTTTCTCGAGAGTCACCTCGAGACTACAGGTGTCGGGGCAGTCGAGCGAGCACACCGTCTCGACCTTCGACCGTCCCCACGTCGACTCGTCGTCGGAGTTGGACATTGCGCCAGTGTAGCAGCCCGGGGTGCAAAGTCCCGCCGCATTCGACTGGCGCTCCATCCGCCAAGGGACGGCGCTGTGCTTCTCACTCAGCGAAGTCGGGTACTGTCGGGGCGCTCCCTCGTCGCGCCGTGTACTGGTCGAGCGCGGCCTCGATCACGGGAAGTCTCGATGGGACGCGGGACTGTCACGACTGCACTGCGGACACGCCGATGTGAGATCCTGATGGGTGCGATGAGGGCAAGTCGACGAGGCATCCAGAGACGACACGCGGGGACTGTGCTGCAGGTCGCGATCGTGGCGTTCGCGGTCGTGATGGCGGCCATCCCGTTGCCGCGCGCGTTCGTCGAAACCGTGTACTCCCGGAGCGCGTACCCGATCGTCCGCCAGCTCGTGACCGGGCTCTCGAGTCTGACCAGCGTGGTGTTATTCGACCTCTTGCTGATTGGGGTCGTGGTCGCGTTGCTGGGGTGGTGGACGCTGCGTCTGATCCGAGCGCCGCGTGGAGGTCGTCTGCGCGCGTTGACCCTGCTGGCGGGTCAGACGGTCGTGTTCGCTGCGGCCTTCTATCTGATGTTCCTCGGCATCTGGGGCTTGAACTACCGCCGCGAGTCTCTGGGTGCACAGCTTGGCTACGCCGAGAGTCGTGTCACCGGGCCGGTGCTGGAGACGCTGACGGCGGCTGCCATCGACAACCTCAACAGGTTGTATGACTCGACCCAGGGTGACTCCTGGCCTCAACTCGACGAGCTGCCTGCCCGGCTTGGGCCGGCGTTCGAGCGGGTCCAGCAGTGGCTGGGGGTGTCACCGGTGATGTCGGGGCTCGTGCCGAAGCGGTCGCTGTTGACGCCCTACTTCCGGCGCGCCGGCATCGACGGGATGGTCGACCCGTTCTTCCTGCAGATTCTGGTCAACGAGACCGTGCTGCCGTTCGAGCGGCCGCATGTGACGGCGCACGAGTGGGCGCACGTCGCCGGCTTTGCCCACGAGGCCGAAGCGAACTTCGTCGCGTGGCTGACCTGCCTGGAGGGCGACGATGCGATGCGGTACAGCGCCTGGTCGTTTCTCGTGTCCCGCCTGCTGGCCGCCTTGCCCGAGGCGCCGCAGCAACGGCTCCGTGCGGCGCTCGGACCGGGACCGCGCGCCGATTTCGCGGCGGTGCGTGCCCGTCTGAATCACACGATTCCGCTCGTGCGGCGCACCGCGCGCCGGATCAACGACCGCTATCTGAAGGCGAATCGCGTGGCGAGCGGTGTCGCCAGCTACGGGGAAGTGCTGCAGCTCGCGGTCGGTACCGACATCGGCCGGCGGCAGTGGTCCACGGTGCAACCGGACTGACGTGATGCCAACAGCTTCAGGTGGCAGTCGTTGACGCCCGCCAGCGTGAAGCCCCCGTCTTCTGACGGGGGAGCCGAGCGGGAACACGGAACCGACACAGGCCAGGACGAGGGCAGACGCGGTATGATCTGTCCCGCCCAACTGTGTTGCTCCTCGGTCACACATGCCCAATGTGTTCCCTCGTCGCGCCGTGCGGTGGCCCGCTGCGGCACGAGTGCGCCGCCGGGACCCTGGTAACGAACGTCTGAGACGGAACACGAGTCGCCATGTTCAAGCTGATTCCGACAGTGCGGGGCGGCGCGGTGAATTCCCCGCTGATCTTCGCGAAGTACGCCACCGTCGATGAGGCCCGCGAGGCCACCAAGGCGTTGATTCACGAGAACGCCCGTGTGACACGGGTGATGATCGTCGACGCGTCACACGGCTCGAAGTTCGTCGAGTGGATCGAGCGCTCGTGACAGCGCGTGTCGGGGGCCAGCCTCGGTACCCCATCCCAGGGTGATCCGGACCAGCGCTCCCCAGGTGGGGTGGGTCGCGACCCGAGGTCGGATGGTATGGGCGCCCGCCGCATGCAATTGGACTGTCACCACGGGCTGCTAGGCTCGAGGTGTTGGGCTTCGGGTCGACCGCAATCCCAGGTTGTCGATGATCCGCGTGGCGGCGTGCGCTTTGTTCAGCGAGTACAGGTGCAACCCTGGGGCGCCGCCGGCAAGCAGCGCCTCGCACTGCCTGGTGGCGAACTCGATGCCGAACTCGGTGACCGCCTCCGCATCGTCACCAAACGCTTCGAGCTTCGCCAGCAGGGGAGCGGGGAGGGTCGAGCCGCAGATCTCGGTGAACCGTTTGATCTGTTCGGTGTTCAGGATCGGCAGGATGCCGGGTGTGATCGGCACCCGTACGCCGAGCGTCTCCACGAGGTAGTCGCGGAACGTGAAGTAGTCGTCGTTGTCGAAGAAGAGCTGGGTGAGGACGACATCGGCCCCGTGGTCGATCTTGGCCTTCAGACGCTGCCAGTCGACCTGTTTTCCGTCGGTGCAGGCGACGTGGCTCTCTGGGAAACCGGCGGTGCCGATGGAGAAGCCACCCATCTGTTTGATGAATGCCACGAGCTGATATGAGTACTCGAAGCCGCACTCCACCTGCGCGAGGTCGCCGCTGTCCTGCGGAAGATCACCGCGCAGGGCGAGGATGTTCCGGATCCCCTTGGCTCGCGCCTCCAGCAGATAGTGCTCGATGTCCGCACGCGAGGTGCTGATGCACGTCAGGTGCGCCATCGTGGTGGTTCGGTGCTCGCGCTGGATCCGGTCCACGACCGCGAGCGTCTTGTCGCGCGTGCTGCCCCCGGCGCCATAGGTTACCGAGTAGAAATCGGGGGCCACCGCCTGCAACGCGGGCAAGGTCCGCTCGAACAGCGTCTCGTCCCCTTTCGGGGTCTTGGGTGGGAAAAACTCGACCGAGATGACCGGGAGGCCCATCGCCTGCTTGTCGGCGTAGATGTCCCGGATGAGCCGGATCGACGTGGGCGCCACGCCGGCCGTCACCGGCAGCTGGTCGATCCGCGAGTTCGTGGTCGACGTCATTCGGTGCGTCATCGGGTCCCGGTTACTTGTCGGTCGCCGCCCGCACCGGCTGCACGGCAGGGAGGCTGCCGCGAGCGTACCACTCGGGTTCGCCGACTGACAAGACGGGCTAGCCGCCCGTCGTGACCATCCTGCTGCAATCGGCCGGCGCTGCGTCCGGCCTGTCGGCGTTGTGCCTCGGTCGAATACTGCCGGTCTGCTCCCTCGTCTCGCTTTGCCAGGCCGGCGCATCGCCACCCTCGGTGCGACGCGGGACTGTCACCACGGACTGCTAGACATCTCCTAGGGTGCGATCGTGACATTCGAGCCAACGTCTTGGACGTACGGCCGTGTCGAGCCCCCGCGGAGCGGGGCTGTGAGAGAGGCTTCTGCTAGCGAGGCTGCGCACCCACTTTCACTCGTCGGTTCGAGGCGGAGCTTCGCGAACGGTTGCGTCTGGCACCGGTTGCGCTTATAAAGGCGGACACAACGAGTGCCCTGAAAAGTCACGAGTCAGAAGTCAGAAGACAGAAGAAGGCCGGAGGGCTTCGCCAGTTGCTGCTTTCGAGACCGCGGACCGCCGCCCATCCAGGCCACCAGGAGACGAAGCAACCATGCGATACAAGCCCGAGTCGGGGTTCACGCCCTTCGTGCCTGAAGAGACCGATCTGCCCGAACTGACTGTCCGGGCGGTGGTCCTCGGCGTTCTCATGGCGCTCGTCCTGGGGGCCGCCAACGCCTATCTGGGGATGAAGGTGGGATTGACGGTTGCCGCGACATTCCCGGCGGCGGTCGTCGCGATGGCGGCGCTCCGGATGGTGGGCGGGTCGGTGCTCGAAGAGAACATCTCCCGCACCACCGCCTCGGTCGGTGAGGCGCTGGTCGCCGGCGCCATCTTCACGATTCCGGCGTTCGTCATCAGCGGGGTCTGGGACGAGCTGCGCTACTGGGAGAGCACCGCCATCATGCTGGTTGGCGGGTTGCTGGGCGTGCTGTTCATCATCGTGCTCCGTCGGACGATGGTCGTCGAGGCGGACCTGCCGTTCCCCGAGAGCGTCGCCGCGGCCGAGCTGGTCAAAATGGGACAGGGCGGACAGACCGGCGCGAAGTATGTCTTCCAGGCGATGGGGATGGCCGCGGTGTGGGAGTTCGTCAAGAACTCGAACGGCGTCCAGCTGGTGTCGAGCTCGACAACCACTTTCGTCAATCTGGGCCGGTCGACCATCGACATGCTGGGCCAGCAGGTCAGCTACATCGGTGGGTTCATCCTGCAGTCCCCGGCTGCGTCGCCGGCGCTGGTCGGGGTCGGCTTCATCGTCGGCCCTACGATCGCCTCGACACTGTTCGCCGGCGCCGTCTTGGGGTGGCTGCTCCTGGTTCCGCTGGGCCTGTTCCTGAACCCCCAGATGGCGGCTGAGGCCACCGACACCGCGGCGTTTATTACTCTCAGCAACGAGATCTGGCTGAAGCAGGTGCGTCCGCTGGCGGTCGGCACCATGATCGTCGCCGCCTTCTACACGCTCTTCAAGCTGCGCACACCGCTCATCCTGGGAATCGGCCGTGCGTTTACCGACATCCAGAAGGCGCGGAGTGGGAGCGGGAGCCCGACGCGGCTGAACCTGGACCTCGACTTCACGAAGGTCGGCATATCGATCCTGGTCCTGTGTGTGCCACTGCTGGCCCTCTACTACTACTTCACCCAGGATTTGGTCGGCGCGATCGTGCTGACCATCGTCATGGTCATCCTCGGGTTTCTCTTCTCCGCGGTGGCCGGGTATCTCGTGGGGCTATTGGGCAGCTCGAACAACCCGATCAGCGGGCTCACCCTCAGCACGTTGCTGATTGTGGCCATTCTCATGGTCGGCCTCGGGGTGACCGGTCCGACCGGCATCATGGGCGTCCTCGGCGTGGCCGGCGTGGTCTGTTGTGCCTGCGGCATCGCCGGCGACATGTTGCAAGACCTGAAGGTGGGGCACATCCTCGGCGGAACACCGTGGAAGATGGAGGTCGGGGAGATCATCGGTGTCGTGGTCGCCGCCATGGTCCTGATCTGGCCGATGATCGTGATGGACCAGGTCTACGAGATCGGGAGCGCCGAGCTGCCGGCGCCCCAGGCGGGCCTGATGGCGTTGATGGCGCGCGGGATTGTCGGCGGCGAGATGGCGTGGCCGCTGGTCATCAGCGGGATGTTCCTGGCGCTTGGGCTCATCCTCATCAACTCGCCGTCGCCGATGCTGATTGCGGTCGGCATGTATCTGCCGTTCTCGTCGACCTCGGCCATTTTCGTCGGCGGTCTGATGGCCTGGATGCTTGCCCGGACGCTGACGGCCCGGGGCGCGAGCGACCGAACGGTGACACGCGCGACCAACACCGGTGTGCTGCTCTCCTCCGGGTTCATCGCGGGCGAGGCGCTGATGGCGGTGGTGCTGGCGTTCGTGGTGCTGGGTGGGCGGTATTACGACATCGAGCAGGTGCTGCCGTCAATCGCGCAGAGCGCGCTGTTCGGGGCGCTGGTGTTCATCGCGCTCTACTACATGCTCGTGAACGTGCCACTCAAGGCGAGCGCGGAGGACGGCGCGGGGGACACCCCGCCTGCGTCATGACACCTGGGCTCGACTTCGCCCAGGTCCGTCCGCGGCGGCTGCTCGAGTGGTGCGAAAAGGATGGTCGTTGCGTGCTGCTGCGGCCGCGGCTCGGCTCCAGCCGGCTGGCCCGTTGGGTCGCCGGGCTGGGGGCTGATCCGCACTACCGGATCCGGTTGGACGAGGTCGGGACACTGGTGTGGAAGGCCTGTGACGGGCACACCTCGCTGGCCGACATCGTGGGTCGGATGCGGGAGCGGTTCGGCGACCGGGTGGAGCCGGCCGATCGGCGTCTCGCGCAGTTCATGCGCAAGCTGCTGAAAGGGCGGATGATCGCGGTGGATGAATCGATGGGGCGCACAGAGGAGGCAGGAGACAGTCCGCCTTCACCGAAGGCTTCGGCGAGACCACGTCGTAGTTCTCCGTGAAGAAGACGTAGGATCGGAGGCGGGAAGGCAGAAAGCAGCAGGCGGACACTATGAGGAATCGGATGACGACGGCACAGATCGCGGGATGGGTGATCGGCCTGTCGTTGAGGGCCGTGAGGGTGATCGTGCGTCTCGCCCGTAAGGCTTCCACGGATTCTTGCCTGTTTGTCCGGATTTGGCCGGCTTCCGGGAAGAAGACGGACCAGAATTTCTCGGCTGTCTCGTCCCGGTTCTTCAGATTCCGCCGATCCGACAGCCACGCGGAGAGGTCCCCCAGACGTTCCGCGAATCCGGGGTCGCTCCCGCATACGGTTTCGATCTCCTCATGGATCAGGTGTCTCCCTTTCAGGTAGAATCCGGCGACTTCCCCCCACTCGGCTGAATCGCTCATGCGGGTGAGATAGCGGTTCGCCCGCTCGAACGCCGGGCGCTCGCCGCCCCCCCCGCCCCCGCCCGCGAGGACGATCAGGAACGCGGCGTTCAGCGCCCGGGCTTCCGCTAGCAAAGGCCACGCTAGCGTCAACGGGATTCTCCCTAGCGCGGCTGTTAAAGATTCCGCCGCTTTCGCTAGCGGGGATTTCGATAGCGGGACCTTCGCTCGCCCGAGTACCGTTAGCAGGGCTGCGACGCCATACAATCCCGCTTTAAGGCCGCCAGCCAGCTCCACCTTGGCGAAGCGGCTGATAGCGTAATCTACGTCATGACGTCGGGATAATAACTTGAAAGGAATTTTAAGATCTTTGATGTTTTTCCACCTATCAAAAGAACCATTTCTTATTTTACCAATGTCGCCGATCTCTAAAAGGGAGGTTGGCTCCCAATTGATATATTTGCTGCCGGATTCCTTGTAAAAAAATCTTTGCAGTTGCTCCATAAAAGACATCGGGTGTTTACCTCCAACGAAAATAGCCGCACGGTGAGCGCATGTAATATAAGTCAGTCAGCCCGAGAATACAATTTAACTGTGTTGTCAGTGATCTGATGCACCCCCCCTGGCTTGCCTTGGCTGTGGAAAACGGGTTCAATGGGTGCGGGAGGAGTTGTAGAGATTTCGGGGGAGTTTCGATCATGGATTT
>JADFPE010000259.1 GCA_022562495.1 Acidobacteriota bacterium | reverse complement strand
TACGCACGCGAGGCGCACGACGGCAGCGTTGCGCTGCTCGACGCGCGAGCCCTGGACGCGGAAGGGCAGTTGCCGACGGCACTGGGCGCCGGCATCGAGGTGCTTGGCCACGTGTTGGATGCCGCCGGCGATCGAACGGGCGCGGTCGGGTTCCTGGCCGCGCAGCGCGAGCGCTATCGAGGCACCTCGATCGAGACCCGGATCCAGAAGAACGCCCTGTTGCTGGGTCTGGAAGGGCAGCCGTTTCCGGTGCTCGATGTCGAGCACTATCTCGGCGCGCCGCTCCCGTCAGCCGACAGCCTGAAGGGCAAGGTGGTCGTCGCGTTCTTCTGGGCGCACTGGTGTCCGGACTGCAAGCGGCAGCTGCCGATTCTCGAGCAGCTGCATGAGACCTATGGTGATCGCGGCCTCGCCATCGTGGGTCCGACGCAGCTTTACGGCTACGTGGCACGCGGCCAGGACGCCACGCCGGAAGAGGAGCTCGAGTTTCTACGCGGCGCCTACCAAGAGCGGTACCCCATTCCGTCCTGGATGAGCGTGCCGGTGAGCCAGCAGAACTTCCTGGATTTCGGGGTCAGTACCACGCCGACGCTGGTCATCATCGACCGCGAGGGCATTGTGCGACTCTACAATCCCGGGGACCTGCCATACGAAGAGCTGTCGGCGCAGATCGAGCGGCTGCTCGCTGCGTAAGGAAAGGGTGGTTGGACCGACCCGCTGCCAGATGTCAGCGCACGGTGACCGCGACGGTCTCGGTCACGGTCTCGGGCCCGTCGGAGGCCTGCACTGTGAACACGTACTCGCCGGGTGACTCGAAGGTGGCGGTGACGGTGGCCACGCCATCTTGCGGCTCGCCCTGCGACGCCAGCGTCACACCGGCCGGGCCGCGCCGCTGTGTCCAGGTCACGTTCACCCGCTCCACCCGCGTGCGGGTCGGACCGCTACGGGCGGCCCTCTGAATCTGCGGAATGTTGACCGGCAGAGTGGGTCCATCGGGATTCTGCTCGAAGGTGGGCAGCGTGCCTCTGCCGCCGCCCCTGCCCCCGCGCTGGCGAGGTTCCGGTAGTCCATCGTCGCTGACGGTGGCGGTCATCGTCAGCGCGGCGGGTAAGGTGATCGTGCGGGCGGCATCAACGGCCAGTGTCGGCGCCTCGTTGGTGTCAGCGCCGTCAGCCGTCGCGAAGAACCTACCGCCGGCGTTTACCCCGATCTCCCATTCCGGCTGGAGCCACGCGATCGCTCGAAAGGTTTCGCCGCGGACCGTTATCTGCCACACGAGCTCCTTGTCGCCCCAGTCGGCCGCGACCGTCACGCTGAACACGCGGTGATTGACGTGCGGGTAGAAGAACGTCGGCTGGCCCCGATCCGGACCGTCCGGGACCATCCGGTTCTCCGCGCCGATCGGTACGTGCAGCTCCTCGACATAGTTCCGGTTGAGGTACCCGAAGTGCATCTCGAAGCTGCCGTCCGCGTTGTGCGCCCAGCCCTCGAAGAACGGCTGAATGGTTTGTCCCGAGTTGAACATGTAGTTCTGTGGATCGGCCTGCGCGTAGGCACCTTCGCTGGCACCGAGGACGACCGCCAGACACAACGTCGCTACGAGCCAGATCAACCGACTCGACACGGGTGCTCTCATAGATGGCGCGATGCTAGACATGTTCTTCTATGTGCGACGTCGCCAGCCTTCAGGTCAATGTTTCGTCGCCCGGTGCACGTTGTCTAGCCCCCGCGTAGCGGGGCTCTGAGACAGCCCGGCCAGCGATGCGGAGCCGATGTCATCCGGGCGGTTCGAGGCGAAGCTGCGCTAGTTCTCGGCTTTCTGCCGACTCTCTTGCCGGGCGGCCACCTCGGCCTCGTACTCCTCGTCGGTCAGGTCATACCAGCCGATCCAGGCGAACGCCATCTCGTCGATGGTGCGCTGCCCGCTGCCGACCCAGTTACTCGGGTCTATATTGCCTCGGTTGTTCGTCGAGTTGTCGAGCCAGCTGGTCACGTGCAGGATGGTGCCGGCTGGGATAAGTGGCGCCGTGTCATCCGCGTAGTTGTAGTTCATGTGCCAGTTGTAGTCGAAGCCTGCGCAGTTCACCGTCTCGGCTCGGACCGGCTGGGTCGGATAGATGAACTCGATGCACTGATACCTACCCAGCATGTGCATGTGCGGCTGGAACATCGTGATGCGCGCCGCCTTGTTGAACCGGGTGTAGCCGTCCGAGCGGGTCGTCTCGCCGGCGGGAATATCGAGGACGCCGATGATCTGGCCCTGCGAGCCCCCGAGCTGCTTCGAATAGCGGATGAACTCGGGTTCCGTTCCCTTGGGGAGGAAGTTGATGCCCAACTCCATAGCGGCGTCGATCTCTTCACCGATCGAGTGGAGGTGAAAGCTGAGCCTCGCCTGGGTGTTGCCGGGGAGCAGCAGACCGGAGCCCGGCGGGTAGATTTCCGCCTGTTTGCCCGACGCGTACTCTACCAGGAACAGTCCCCCGCCCATCGATTCGCCCTCTTCGTTCTGTTCCACGGCATACGACAGGGCGTGGTGCACCACCCGCCGGGAGCTGTCTCCGACGGGACGCGTCTGGATGGCGGTGATGTAGCGGTCTTCGTCGAGACCGAACTCCGTCAACAGGTTGCCAAAAATATCAGGGCCGGCGTCCGGCACCGTGTAGGCGGGGAACCGCACCACCAGGTCCGGTTCGCCGATCTGCCAGGCATCTGCGGGTGCGAATTCGGGTGGGGTCGGCGTGTCGGCCGGATTGCCCTGTGGCGCGCCATTGTCGACCCACGTGACGATCGTCGCGATCTGCTCGTCGGTCAGCGACGGATCGTTCTTGAACACCTGGATGCCGATGCGACGGTCGAGGTGCCAGGGTGGCATGGCGCGTGTCTCGACCTTGTTCTTGATCGACCGCGCCCACGGCCGTACCTCCTGATAGGTAATCAACGACATCGGCGCGATCTGGCCGGTGCGATGGCACTTGATACACGACTCGTAGAGGATCGGCGCGACATCACTCGCGAAGGTCGGCTCCTCTGAGCCGGTCGCCTGGGCGGCCGCGCTCCCCGGGAGCATCAGCACGGCCGAGCACAACAGCATGGCGACGAGGGACTGAGTGGTTCTCACAGCGGTCCTCCTGATGGTCGTTCGCGTAGTCTCCGGGACGTGCCGAATCCGGACCAGGGTTTCGTGCCTGTTCGCCAGCACCGACGATACGGGAGCGTGCCGAAAGGATATGGCGTGCAAGGCTGCATTATCCCACACGCCTGACAGGAAGTCTCGTGCCGAGACGCTGAGCTAGCGAAGGGCGGCCGTGTATCATGTGGCGAAGAGCCTCGGTCTGCACCCATGCCTCGCATTGTGTCGGTCGCCACGGCGTTGCCCCCCCACCGCTGCGAGCAGTCGGACACCCGCGACGCGATGGCCCGGGTCTGTCGTGGCGACCGGGCGATGGAGCGGTTGCTCCCGGTCTTCGACCGCACCGGCGTGGAGACGCGGTATCTGGTGCGGCCGCTCGACTGGTACGCCGAGGGCCAGACGTTCGAAACCCGCAATGACGTGTTCGTGGAGTGCGGACTCGACCTCGCCGAGCGCGCGGCCCGGACGTGTCTCGAGACGTCGGGGATAGCTGCCGACCAGATTGACCACGTCTTCTTCGTGACGACAACAGGTCTGTCCACGCCCAGCCTGGATGCGCGCGTGGCAGTGCGGCTGGGACTGCGCGCCGACGTACGCCGGCTGCCGCTGTTCGGTCTCGGCTGCGCCGGCGGCGCCGGGGCGCTGATCCGAGCGTCGGATATGTTACGCGCCTATCCCAATCAGCGGGCGCTCGTCCTGTCGGTCGAGCTGTGCAGCTTGGTTTTCTCGCCGTCGGCCCGGACGGCGACCGATCTGATCGGTGCGGCGCTCTTCGGGGACGGGGCGGCGGCGGTCCTGCTGGGAGGCGACGACACGACAGGCAGCGGTCCAGCCGTGGTCGCGACACGCTCGCATCTGTTCAAAGAGGCCCCCGACCTGATGGGCTGGCGTTTCACGGCTGATGGCATGCGGCTCATCCTGTCGCGCGGCGTGCCGCGGTTCGTCGCGACCGCGGTCAAACCGGTCGTCGAGCGGTTTCTGGAAGACCAGGGCCTGACCCTCGCTGACGTGACCCACCACGTGCTCCATCCCGGGGGGGCGAAGGTGATGGCGACCTATCGGTCGGCGTTCGGGTTCGACGATCACGCGATCGAGAACGCGCGCGAGACGATGCGTCGCTATGGCAACCAGTCGAGCGCGTCCGTGCTGTTCATGCTGCACGACCTGCTCGCCTCGGGCCGACCGGAGCCGGGCGACCTGGGGCTGATGATGGCGTTGGGACCCGGTTTCGCGGCGGAGATGCTGACCCTGTCATGGTGAGTCTCGACACCTCCGCGTGTCATGCACACGTGCTGCACATGTGACGCTGTCACCGGGAAGCGATGTCTCGAGCTGATGTCACGATCGTGGGCGGCGGTCCAGCCGGCGCGGCGCTGGCCGTGGAGCTGGGTGGCCGGGGTGTGCGGGTCGTGCTCTACGAGAAGGCGCGGCATCCGCGGCTCAAGCCGTGTGGCGAGGGGTTGCTGCCTCACGGGGTGGCGGCGCTCCGGGAGATCGTCGGTGTGCCCGACGCGCCGCGGGTGCGGGGGCTCCGGTTCCAGGCCGCCGGTGTGTCGGTCAACGCCGATTTCCCGGCGGGACATGGCCTCGTGGTGCGGCGGGACCGGTTCGACGCCTGGCTGTTCGCGCGGGCCGCGAGCACGCCCAACGTCGATGCGCGTCCCGGCACAGCGTATCGAGGCGAGCGAGCCCGCTTCCTGGTTGGCGCCGATGGCGCGCGGTCGATGTTCCACCGGCGTCTCCCCGCGACGGTGGCGCGACCCCTCCGGGTGGGGCTGTCGACCCATGTCGCCGGTCTGGAGGGGCTCGGCGACCGCGTCGAGGTGTTCTTCCACGACGACGGCGAGCTGTATCTCGCCCCGACCGGAGGCGGCGAAGCGCTCGTCGCCGCGTTGTTCGACTACGCGCGGTTCCGTCCCGATGGCGTGACCCACCTGCTGTCCGCGATCCCCGGACTGCGCGACCGGGCAACGCACATCGAGTTCACGACCCCGGTGCTGGCGGCCGCGCCGCTCGGGCTGTGTGTGCCGCGGATCGTCGACGAGGACGACGGGCTGATGCTGGTCGGCGACGCCGCGGGGACACCCGACCCGATCACCGGCGATGGCATCGCCCTCGCCCTGGCGTCGACGCGGGCGGCGGCCGAGGCGATCGTCTCGGGCAATCTTCGGGCCTATGCGCGACGCCGGCTGACAATGGGGCGGACGGCGAACCGTCTCGGCCGGCTATTGCTCCGTCTCTCTCGCACCGAACGCCGGGCGGCCTGGGTCCTCCGCGACCTCTCGGCGCTGGTCTCTCCGCTGATGCATGTCGCGGTCGGACGCACGCCCCTCGACTGACCCTCATGTGGATGGCGCGCCGCTCGCTCGAGCACGAGTACATGGACGATCACATCCCACCGCAGGAGGTGATCGACGAGGTCTACCGGTTCCTCGGGGCGATCAGCCGTTGGCTTGGGGGCACACGGGCCACGTTGTACCGATTCGAGGAGCTCAGTCGGGGGTGGACGGTCGGGGAGCGCATTACCGTGCTCGACGTGGCGAGCGGCGGCGGCGACCTCGCGCGAGCGCTGATCCGGTGGGGTCGGAATCGGGGCTTCGTGCTGCGGGTCACGGCGCTCGACATCAGCCTGCGCGCGCTCGACTGTGCCCGGCGCCGCGGTCCGGCGGATGACCAACTGCGATTTGTCTGTGCCGACGTGCACCTGGCGCCGTGCCGGGACGGTGCCTTCGACTACGTCACCTGCGCGCTCTTTCTGCACCACATGACCGACGATGACGTCGTCCGGACGCTGCGCGCGTTCGATCGGCTGGCGACCCGCGGGGTCGTGGTGAACGACCTGGTGCGGCGGTGGCGACACTATGCCTGGAGCTGGCTCTTCACCCGGCCGTTCAACGCGGTCCTCCGCCACGACGGACCGCTCTCGGTCAAACGGGCGTTTCGTGGGGATGAGCTGTGTGCTCTCGCGCGGCGGTCAGGGATGGCGTGGCTGTCGATGCGCACCCACTTCGGACATCGGATGACGCTGGCGGGAGAGCGGCCGTCGCGGCAGGGTGTCGCTCCAGGAGACATCGCGAAAGAAGGACCAGGTCGTCGTCGCTGACGATCTGGACGGAGCAACGGGCAAGTCATCGGGAGGTGTAGCAAACCTCTCTCCACAACCCGGACTTCGCGACCAATTGCGGTGGTTTCGGCCCTTGTGTCCCGGAGGTGGCGATGCTCCCGGGAGCGTGGCAGGAGGCCACGGACCACCGTGGCCCTGCCAGCAGCTCGTGGTGACAGCCCCGCTGCATCCCGGGTGCCGGCGTTGCTTCTCGGTCGAA
>JADFPE010000029.1 GCA_022562495.1 Acidobacteriota bacterium | reverse complement strand
CTTACATTCGAGAGCGCACCTTCGCGCTTTGCCCATCTGGTGCGCGATCTTGCGTGAGCGCGGTAAACTCGGGCTAGGCGGAAGTTCCGCGGCCTAATCGGCCAGAAGTCCGTTTTCGGCCTAGGGTTAGGGTCGGTTTTGCGCGTGAACATGTAGCCACTAAATAATAGAAATAACACTGGCGTTATGCGCAATATATGCTATAATTACGCGTATGTCAGCAAGAGGAGGAGCCGTACACGTAGCCACCACGAGACGCAGGTACAAAAACCGCGTCTATGAAACACACCTCCTGCGACGCACGTACCGCGAACACGGCCAGGTCAAACACGAGACACTCGGGAACCTCTCCCACCTGCCGCCCGCGGCGCTCGACGCCGTCCGCCGCGTCCTCAAGGGGGAGGCGCTCGTTGCCACGCAGGACCGCTTCGAGTGCGTGCGCAGCCTGCCCCACGGCCACGTGGTGGCCGTCCTCGGGACCCTGCGCAGGCTCGGCCTCGACACACTCCTGTCGGCCCGGCGGCGACGCGAGCGCGATCTCGTGATGGCGATGATCGTGGCACGGATCCTCACCCCCGGCTCCAAGCTCGCCACCGCCCGTGCGGTGGCTGCGGAGACGGCACAGACAAGCCTGGGGGAGCTCCTGCACGTCGAGGACGCGGACGAAGACCAACTCTACGCCGCAATGGACTGGCTGCTCCCGCGGCAGGCCCGGATCGAGACGGTGCTGGCGAGCCGCCACCTCGACAACACGCTCGTGCTCTACGACGTGACGTCGAGCTATTTCGAGGGGCGCACCTGTCCCCTGGCCCGACGGGGCTACAGTCGCGACCACCGGCGCGGCACGCTGCAGATCGTGATCGGGCTGTTGTGTAACCGCGAGGGCTGCCCCGTGGCGGTCGAGGTGTTCCCCGGCAACACCGCCGATCCTGCCACCGTCGCGCCGCAGGTGCAGAAGCTCCGCGAGCGATTCGGGCTCGAGCGCGTGGTGCTGGTGGGCGACCGCGGCATGCTGACGGACGCTCGGATCCGCGAGGAGCTCGAGCCCGTCGAGGGCGTGTCGTGGATTAGTGCGTTACGCGCGCCCGCGATTCAGCGTTTGGCGGCACAGGAGACGATCCAGCGATCGTTGTTCGACGAGGTGGATCTGGCCGAGGTCACCTCGCCGGACTTTCCCGGCGAGCGGCTGGTGGTGTGCCGCAACCCGCTGCTGGCCGCGGAGCGGGCACGGAAGCGCCAGGCGCTGCTCGCGGCCACCGAGACGGACTTCGAGAAGATCGTGCGAGCCACGCAGCGCACCCGGCAGCGCCTGCACGGCGCGGACAAGATCGGCCTCCGGGTGGGCACGGTGCGCAACAAATACAAGGTCGGTAAGCACTTCGAGCTCACGATCACCGACGACACGTTCAGCTACGCACGCAAGCAGGAGCAGATCACCGCCGAGGCGGCGCTCGATGGCCTCTACGTCGTGCGCACCAACGTCGACGCCGCCGAGCTGTCGACCGCGGAGGTGGTGCGTGCTTACACGTCGCTGTCGGTGGTGGAACGGGCCTTCCGCACGATGAAAACGATCGACCTCACGGTGCGGCCCATCCACCATCGTCGCGAGGACCGGGTGCGCGCACACGTCTTCCTCTGCATGCTGGCCTACTACGTGGAGTGGCACATGCGCCGCGCCTTGGCGCCGCTGCTCTTTGAGGACCACGACCGAGCCGCCGCCCAGCGCACCTCGGTGGTGCGCAAGGCCGAGCGCTCCCCGGCGGCCGACCGCAAGGCCGCCACCAAACGCACCGAGGACGACTTCGCCGTCCAAAGCTTCCGCAGCCTCCTGGGCCAACTCGGCACCATCGTCAAGAACTGGGTGCGGCCCACCGCGACCACAGGTGTGTCCTTCCCGATGGTCACGATCCCCAACCGGCACCAGAAGCGGGCGCTCGAGTTGCTCGGGCTCTCGCTCAGACCGTAGCCACGAACGCGATCGCCCGAAGTGCGCGCAAACCGAGCGACACCAAGGCTTTACATGTGCTAGGCTGCCGGAACTTCCGGCTAGGGGGCCGTCGCATACGCATGGCGAGGCACCGAGAGCCCGCTGCACCAAGCGGCGGTCGTTCCACCGTGCGCGAGGAGGGAGCATCCCGGCCGTTTTCGACTGACGAGCAACGCAGCGGGGCGGGAGGCATCGGCGGCCGAATGTCGCCGTGCTTGTGCAGCGGGCCACTTGGTGTCACGATACCTTCTGTACGTGTCCGAAGAGCGAAGCGAGCCTAGCGTAGCGACGGTCGCACGGATTCCCATCGATGACGAGGGGATCGAGTTGCTGTTCGGCTCCTACGACACCAACCTCAAGACCTTCGAGGACCTGTTCGGGGTCCAGATCAGCACCGACGGCAACATCCTGCTGGCCGAAGGTGACGCCGCCGCCCTCGCCGGGCTCGAGCTGGTGGTGCGGCAACTGGGGGCGTTGGTGGTCGAAGGCTACCAGCTGTCGCAGGAAGACGTCCAGCGGGCGGCGCAGCTCGTCATTCAGGATGACCGCGTCCAGCTGCGGGACTATTTCGTACGGGCGACCATCAAACCATCGAGCAAGCGGCACGTCACGCCAAAGAGCCTCAACCAGCGGCGGTATCTCGAGGCGATCGAGCGTCACGACATCGTCTTCGGGATCGGTCCGGCGGGCACCGGGAAGACCTACCTGGCGATGGCCCAGGCCGTGGCGTTCCTGACCGCCAAGAAGGTCACGCGCATTATTCTGGCGCGCCCCGCCGTCGAGGCGGGGGAGAAGCTCGGGTTTCTGCCAGGGGACCTGCAGGAGAAGATCAACCCGTATCTGCGGCCGCTCTACGACGCGCTCTACGATATGCTGGACAGGGACCGCGTTGACCGGTTGCTGGACCGCGGCACCATCGAGATCGCGCCGCTGGCGTTCATGCGTGGCCGCACGCTCAACGATGCGTTCGTGATTCTCGACGAAGCGCAGAACACCACCTCCGAGCAGATGAAGATGTTTCTGACCCGGCTCGGGTTCGGCTCGAAGGCGGTCATCACCGGGGACATCACCCAGATCGATCTGCCGCTCGGACAGATCTCTGGGCTCGTGGAGGTGATGCGGGTCGTGCAGCGGGTCGAGGGGATCGCCTTCACCCGGTTCGACGACCGCGATGTCGTGCGGCACCCCCTCGTGCAGAAGATCGTTCAAGCCTACGAAGCCTACACGGGTGACGACACCCACGACGCCACGACGGGGACCGTCGTGGCGTCGGCGATATGACTGTGGACGACA
Source organism: Acidobacteriota bacterium (assembly GCA_022562495.1). Lineage (GTDB taxonomy): Bacteria > Acidobacteriota > Vicinamibacteria > Vicinamibacterales > UBA8438 > NP936. Next base: position 24,600 of record JADFPE010000029.1, on the reverse strand, counting down.
CCGCCAGCGACGCTGCGCCTCAGACCGACGAGCGAAGGCGGCGTAGCCTCGCTGGCAGACGCTTGTCGTACAGCCCCGCTCCGCGGGGGCGAGACATCTCCGCGCGTCATGAAACCTCGATCTGCACGTCACGATCTCGCTCATAGAAGATGTCTAGGCTCCGTCCCTCGACGCGACTGCGGGTGGCGGTGACCGACGGGCGCGGGCGGCACAAACCGGCCGGGACGTTGCCGCTGTGGCTCGCCCGCGTCGCGCCACGCGCGGCGGTCGGCGTCGTCGTCGTGGCGCTGGTCGGCGACCGCAAGATGCGAGATCTCAACAGCCGGTTCCGTGCGACCGACCAGATCACAGACGTGCTCTCGTTCCCCGCCGACCCCGCCCCGGTGCCGACCGGCCCCGGGGCGGCTCGGTTCCTGGGTGACATCGTGATCGCGACCGGACGGGCGGCGCGCCAGGCGCGGGCCGCCCATCTGACCGAGCAGCAGGAGTGGCGCCGGCTTGCGCTGCACGGGCTGCTGCACCTGCTGGGGCACGACCACGAACGGGACGATGGACGGATGCGGCGGCTGGAACGTCGTCTCCAGCGACGGAGCGGGTTGCCCGTAGACTGACTCCCGATGGCTCCCTTGATCCTGTTCCTGATTGGGTGCGCGGTGGTCTATGTGGCGTCCATCGAGTCCGCGTTCGGCGCGATGGTCCGACTGCCGGCACGCCTCACGGTGGAGCGAGACATTCGGCACGAGTCCCTGACGACGTATCTCGAGGACCCGCAGCGTTTGTTCGTGGTGACGCGGCTGCTGCGCGGCCTGCTGTTCGCGACGGCGGCGGTGGTGCTGGCGCGGATGATCGGCGTGGCGACGCCGCAGGCGGTTGGTCTGTTGCTGCTGGCGATCATGCTGTTCGTGGTGGTGTGCGAACAGCTGGTGCCGTCGGTGCTGGTCCGGCGCGACGCCGGTCGTACGCTGGAGCTCCTGTTGCCGTCGTTCGACCTCGTGCTCCGGGTCGTGGGTCCCGTGACAGGGGGGTTGCTGCGGTTGGCCCGCCCGCCGCGGGCCCGGTCCGAGGCCCGGTCCAACGGCGCCGGCTCGGCCGACCCGACGGAGCCGGGTGGCGAGACGGTCGACGCCGCGGCCGTGGCCGACGAGACCGAGGAGCGCAGGCTGTTGCGGTCGGTCGTCGACTTCGGCGGCACGCTGGTGCGGGAGGTCATGACACCGCGGCCAGACATCGTCGCGATCGCGCACGACGCGACCGTGGCCGAGTTCCGGGCGCTGTTCGCCGAGGAGGAGTATTCGCGAATTCCGGTGTACGAGGACAACCTGGACAACATTCTGGGGTTCGTGTTTGCCAAGGACCTGGTGACTCTCGACGGGGTGCAGGGCACGTCACGCATCGTGCCGCAGCTGCTGCGACCGGCGCATGTCGTGCCGGAGGGCAAGCGGGTTGCGGAGCTCCTGCGTGAGCTGCAGGTCAAGCACGTGCAGAGTGCGGTTGTAGTCGACGAGTACGGCGGAACGGCCGGCCTGGTCACCATCGAGGACCTGCTCGAGGAGATCGTTGGTGAGATCCGTGACGAGTACGACGACGAGTCGGATCCGATCGTCGACGAGGGAGATGGGACATTCGTGTTTCTGGCCTCGGTCAGTGTCGGCGACATGGTCGAGCATCTCGGGGTGACCATCGAGCGTGACGGCTTCGAGACGGTGGGCGGCTACCTGCTGACCCGTCTGGGCCGCGTGCCGACCGTCGGCGAAACCGTGGAGATTGACGCTTTGGTCGTCGAGGTCCTCGAGGCCGAACGCCGGCGGGTGCGCAAGGTCCGGGTCCATCGCCGCGATGCGGTCGGGTCGGCCGCCGGGTAGGCAGCGAGAGGGTGTTCCCCAAGGAGACAGGAGACAGGAGGAACTGGAGGGCTTCGTCGCGTTCTTCAGCAACCTGACGGGAGGGTATGCGGGTCGGATTCGTGTCGCTCATCGGCCGGCCGAACGCCGGTAAGTCCACCTTGCTCAACCGGGTGGTCGGGACCAAGCTGGCCATTGTCTCCGACAAGCCCCAGACGACCAGGAACCGGATCCTGGCGGTTCGGAATTACGTAGGCGACCCCGCGGCGCAGGTCATCTTCGTCGATACCCCCGGGATTCATCGGCCGCTGCACCGGATGAACGTGCGGATGGTCGGGATGGCGCTCGAGTCGATCGGCGATGTCGATCTGATCGGGCTGGTCCGCGATGCCACCGATAGTGTGGGCGCCGGCGACCGGTTCGTGCTGCGGTCGCTCGCCGAGGCGCGTGTGCCGGTCATCCTGGTGCTCAACAAGATCGATCGGATCGCCAAAACGCGGCTGCTCCCGATCATCGACTGGTATCGCCGGCAGCGCGAGTTCGCCGCCATCGTGCCGGTATCGGCCCTGACCGGTGACGGGGTGGAGATTCTGGAGCGGGAGATCATCGGACAGCTGCCCGAGGGCGAGCCGCGCTATCCTGACGACTTCCTGACCGACCAGCCGGAACGGGTGCTGGCGGCGGAAACGGTTCGGGAAAAAGTGTTGCAGCACACACACGCCGAGCTGCCGTTCACGACGGCGGTGATCGTCGACATGTTCGATGATGAGACGCAGCCTGGCCTCCTGCGGTTGTATTGCTCGATTCTGGTCGAACGCGCCTCCCAGAAGCCGATTGTCATCGGCCACGGCGGCGCCCTCGTGCGACAGATTGGCACCGAGGCCAGACAGGATCTCGAGCGGTTCTTCGGCACCCGGGTCTATCTCGACCTGCAGGTCAAGGTCCGACCCGAGTGGCGCGAGAACGACCGGATCCTCGACCAGGCTGGAGTGGCGCCGAAGACACGGGCATAGCGGCCCGGCCCGTTCGGCTATGGGCGATGGGAGCTCCGGGACGGATGGGACCGACAGCGGGATTATGCCGGTCACTACGGGACCCGTCGGGCAGCGATCGACTCGACTCATCCGGCCAGCCAGTGCGAGACCGGCTTGGACAGGAACGCTGCACTCCGGATTCCGTCGCGGCCGACCACCAGGGGGCGACGCTTCCGGAACGTCCGGACGAAGCGGTCCAGGCCGGGCATGACGTCAGGCGAGCGCCCCCTCTTCACCTCGATGGCTGTCAGGGTCTGGCCGGCGCGAACGACGAAGTCCATCTCACGGTTACGGTCCCGCCAGGAGAAGAGCTCGCAGAGCCCCGTCGCCGCCGCATTGGCGAAGTGGGCCCCGACCGCCGTGTCGACCAGGCGCCCCCAGTCCTCGCGATCCTGGCGTGCTTCGGACAGCGACAATCCGGACTGTGCGGTCATCAGCGCGGTGTTGAGCGCCTGCAGCGTGGGGCTCGAACCGCGTCGCCCCGTCGCGCCACCGGCATACGTCTGCAGGCCGACCAGCATGCCGGCGCCCGCCAGCAGCTCGAGATAGTGGGCCCGCGTCGTGGTGTTGCCGGCCTCTTGCAGCTGACCGAGCATTTTGGTGTAGGAGAGGATCTGCCCCGAGTAGCGGCAGCCCAGCTCGAACAGTCGGCGCAGGAGCGCGGGCTTGTCCACGCGTGAGAGCAGGAGCACGTCTCGGCTGATGGTCGTCTCGATCAGCGAGTCGCGGACGTAGCGCGACCACCGCTCTGGGGTGGCGACCAGCGGAGCGGCGCCAGGGTAGGCGCGTAGAACAGATAGTGATCGACGGTCCAGCCGAAGGCGGTCCGGTCGGACGTGAACGCCTCGGGCAGAAACTTGAGCGCCACATTCCGGCCGAGCCTGGTGTTATGGGCCACTCAGGCCCATGGTGGTCAAGGAAGCTGGGCGATCACACGAGGACAGCGGTCTGCGAGCCCCCGCCGCGCCAGGAGCGCCTAAAGCCAACGCCCAACTGAGCGGCCAAGGGCTCTCGGCAACCGGCCTACGTGTTACACTGATCAGTTCGTGGTACTGACTGTGGGATACCCAGGCGAATCTGACGTGTCGCGCGCCGGCGCGACCCGACCCGGACGACGGGACCATGCCACCCCACCGCCGAATCGACGTGGTGCTCGACTCGGTCAAGCGACTGCAGCGGATTGGTGCGTCCGCCAATCTGCTCAATCTGCTCCAGAAGCAACATCCCGCCGACCTCGCTGAAGTCTTCGGCGAGCTGTCCGACAAAGACTGTCGCGGCGCGCTCAACCTGCTGCTCGACCATAACAGCCGCCTCGCCATGGAGGCGCTGATCGAGTACGGCGCCGAGCACAGCGCCGCGCTGCTGGCGGACCACCCCGCCGATCAGCTTGCGGTCTGGCTGCAGGATCTGCCGTCGGACGACGCGGTGGCGCTGATCGACGAGCTGCCGGACGACCTGTCTGCCGCCGTGCTGGAGCAGATGCGGTCTCAGGCGTCGGGCGACGTCGAGAATCTGCTCGAGTACGCCGAGCAGACCGCCGGGCGCATCATGAACCCGACGGTGTTCGCGCTGTCGGAGGATCTCACGGCCGGCGAGGCGATTGGGGCGCTCCAAGGCTCGCGCGAGGTGGAGATGGTCTTCTATCTCTATGTCGTCGACGAGCGGCGGCACCTGGTGGGGGTGGTCTCATTGCGGCGGTTGTTGCTGGTGGCGACCGAAACCCCGTTGCAGCGGATCATGACGACCGATCTGATCAGCGCGCGGGTGGATACCGACCAGGAAGAGGTCGCCGAGCACGTCGCCAGCTACAATCTGCTGGCGATCCCGGTCGTCGACGAAGAGAACAAGCTGGTCGGCATCATCACCGTTGATGATGTCATCGACATCATCAAGGACGAGGCGACTGAGGATATTTACCGGCTGGCCGGGGTGAGCGGGGACGAACACGTGTTCACCTCGGCGCGTGAGTCGTTGCGGAAACGGTTGCCGTGGCTGGCGGTCAACCTGGCCACCGCCACGTTGGCGGCCTTCGTGGTGCGGGCGTTTCAGGCGACCATCGACCAGGTGGTGGTGCTGGCGGTGCTCATGACGATCGTCGCCAGCATGGGCGGCAACGCGGCCACCCAGGCCCTGACGGTCATCGTCCGGGGCATCGCCCTGGGAGAGTTGACCTGGGGCAACTCGAGGAAGACGGTATTCAAAGAGGCGCTCGTCGGGCTTGGCAACGGGCTGGCGCTCGGTACGGTTGGTGGCGGCGTGGCCTGGCTCATGTCGGGGAGCCTCGTCCTGGGGCTGATCCTCGCGCTGGCCATGGTGATCAACCTGCTGGTGGCCGCCATCGCCGCCAGCGTCATCCCGATCTCGTTGCGGGCCATGCGGATCGACCCGGCGCTCGCGTCCGCTGTATTCATCACCACGCTCACTGACGTGTTCGGGTTCTTCACCTTTCTGGGGCTCGCGACCCTCTTCCTGGGGTATCTGGAGGCGGGGGCCTAGCAGTCCGTGGTGAAAGTCGTGCGTCGCACCGAGGGTGGCGACGCGCCAGCCTGGCACGGCGAGACGAGGGAGCAAACCGGCAGTATTCGACCGAAGAACAATCCGCCGTCGCCACGGCTTCGGCGGGACCTGGCCATAGCCCGGACATGCATGGGCCGGGCGGCGGCTGGCGCAGGCAGGGCGGATGCAGCGCCAGCCGAATGCAGCGGGACTGTCACCACGGGCTGCTAGGGCGAGTCACAGAAGTCAGTCCGCCGTGGCATAGGCGGAGGGGCTTCGCCGCGTCCCCAGGGCACCGCCACTGAGTCGCCCCTACGGGCCACTAGGGCTACAATTGGCGGGGCGATACGCGCTCGCGATGCCACTCTTTACGACCGACGCGCTGATCCTGCGCACCTACCAACTCGGTGAAGCGGACCGCATCGTCGTGTTCTTGACCAGCGATCGGGGCAAGAAGCGTGGGGTGGCGAACGGCGCACGGCGTCTGCGGTCGCGATTCGCCGGCGGGCTCGAGCCGCTGACGCTCGTCCGGCTCGCGTACTACGAACGGGAGCGGCGCGACCTCGTGCGGCTGAGCTACGTCGAGCCTGTCCGGTCGCCGTTGATGGCGTGTGACGGGGACGTGCTCGGGCACGTCGAGTATTTCGCCGAGCTGATCGACGAGTGCGCGCCCGAGGCCGACCCGAATACGGCGTTGTATCGGCTGGGCGCCGCGGTCGTGAACTCGCTGGTCGACGCGATTCCCGTCGAGCGGTTGGCCCGCTACGTCGAGTACTGGATCCTGCGGTTGCAGGGTGTCTATCCGTCGCTGGTCGCCTGTCATCGCTGCGGCGGCGATCCGGCGGGCGGTGGGCGCATCGACCCGGTCGGCGGCGGGTTCACCTGCGCGTCATGCGCGACCGGCCAGGGACTTCTGCTCTCGACCGAGTCGATGCGGTTTCTGCGGGCCGCGGCCGCCACGCCGCCAGGGGGCCTGAGGGACATCGAGCTGCCGGCGCACGCGGCGCGCGAACTGGAGCGGGCGCATCGACAGATGATCACGGCGCATCTGGAAAAGGAGCTGCGGTCCACGAAGGTGCTCCGGGCGATGGCCAAGGGAACGTGATGCTCGAAGAAGGTAGGAGACAGGAGACAGGAGTCAGGAGGAAGCGGGTGGGCTTCGCCATCATTCAGAAGAGCTCTGGGAGGCCGTGTTTGCACCGCCGTGGGCGGGTGGTCAGGAGCACTAGCGGAATGTCGGCGTCAGCCCTCCGGTGCGCTCCTATCTCCTGTCTCCTGACTCCTGTCTCCTGGGAGCGTGCCTCTCCATGACCCTACAGGACCTGATTGCCTCGCTGTCCCGTTTCTGGGCGTCCCGCGGCTGTTTGATCTGCCAGCCGCTCGACATCGAGGTCGGGGCCGGCACGATGCACCCGGAGACCTTCCTGCGGGTGCTGGGCCCGCGGCACTGGCGGGTCGCCTATGTCCAGCCCTCCAGACGCCCGGCCGACGGACGCTTCGGAGAGAACCCGAACCGGCTGTTCAAACACCACCAGTTCCAGGTCATTCTCAAGCCCTCTCCGGATGCCGCCCAGACGTTGTATCTCGAGAGTCTGCGCGCCTGCGGCATCGACCCCGGGCTGCACGACGTGCGGTTCGAGGAGGACAACTGGGAGTCGCCCACGCTGGGGGCGTGGGGCGTGGGGTGGCAGGTGCTGCTCGACGGCATGGAGATCACGCAGTTCACCTACTTCCAGCAGGCCGGTGGCATCGATCTCGCGCCGGTGTCGGTCGAGCTCACCTACGGGCTGGAACGGATCGCCATGCACCTGCAGGGGGTGGACGACGTCTATGACCTGGAATGGGCGCCGGGTGTCTCGTATCGCGAGGTGCGCCATCAGGACGAGGTGGAGCAAACCAAATACGCCTTCGGCATGGTGGATATGCCGGAGGCGGAGTTTGCAGCGTTCCACCGGGACCTGTTCGACCGGTATCACCAGATGAGCCAGACGCTGTTGCGCTCCAGTCTGGTGTTGCCGGCGCTGGATGCCTGTCTCAAGTGCTCGCATGCCTTCAACATCCTGGATGCCAGCGGGGGGGTTGGCGTCACCGAGCGCGCCGCCTACATCCTGCGCGTGCGTCAGCTGGCCGTGGCGATCGCCAGGGCGCACGTGGAAGGGCTCGCCGAGGCATGACCCGTTCGCGGCCGAACACCATGTATCGAGAGCTGCTGATCGAGATCGGGTGTGAGGAGCTGCCGGCGAGCTGGCTACCGTCTCTGACGCGGCAGGTCGGGGAGCGGGTCGGCGCGCAGCTGGCGGCGGTGCGTCTCGACTGCCCGACACCGCCCGAACCGTTTGGGACACCGCGGCGACTCACTGTGCGGGTTGCCAAGGTCGCCGACCGGCAGACCGACGTGGAGGAAACGCTGACCGGTCCGCCGGTCCGGGCGGCGTTCGATGCCGACGGTCAGCCGACTCAGGCGGCGCTGGGGTTCGCGCGGAAGCACGGGGTGGACGTCGCCCGGTTGTCGCAGGTCGACACCCCGAAAGGGGGCTATCTGGTCTACCGGCGGCGGCAGCGCGGGGCGGCGGCGCGGTCAGTGCTGGGGGGGGTGCTCGCCGCCACGCTCCGCGAGCTCACCTTCCCCAAGCAGATGCACTGGGATGCGCGGCTCGATGACGGGCGTGGCGATCTGCTCTTCGGACGGCCGATCCGCTGGCTGCTCTTCCTGTTTGGCGGCCGTGTGGTGCCGTTCGTCATCGACCGCACCCCGGGGGCGGTGGCCCCCGGGGTGGCGCCGATCCGGGCAGGGGCGGTGACCTATGGCCACCGGTTCTTCGCGAAGGAGGGTGCGCCGGGCCGCGGGTTCCGGGTCGCCTCCTTCGCTGAGTATCGGCAGGGTCTCAGACGGCGCTATGTGTTGCTCTCCCGCGAGGAGCGTCGCGCCCGCATCGATCAGAAGCTCATGACGCACGCGAAGCGGGCGGGTGGCGTCGTGGGCACCGCCGGCGGGGAGTCCTCGCTGCTCGACGAAGTGCCCGATCTGGTCGAGTACCCGTCGGTCGTCACCGGGCGCTTCCCGAAAGAGTTCTTGGCGCTGCCGGATGAGGTGCTGAAGACGACGATGATTCATCATCAGCATTACTTTCCGGTGGTGACCCGGCGCGGCCGTCTGACCGAGCACTTCCTCGCGGTGACCAACACCCCGCGTGACAACGTGCGGGCCATCGCGCACAACGCCCAGCGGGTGCTGGTCGCGCGCCTCCGGGACGCGCGGTTCTTCTGGGAGGCGGACCGGCGCGCCCCGTTGTCGTCACGGCTCGACCGGCTCGACACGCTCCGCTTTCACAAGACGCTGGGCAGCTATCTGGCCAAGGCGCGGCGGTTGGAGGAACTCGCCGGTCGCGTCGCCCGAGAGGCTTTCGATGCCGACGAGCAGGCCGGCCACGCCGCCCGTGCGGCGCTGCTGGCCAAGGCCGACCTCACCACCGACATGGTGGGCGAGTTCCCGGAGCTGCAGGGGGTCATGGGTGGCCTCTACGCGCGCGAGGACGGCGAGCCCGAGGAGGTGTGGCGGGCCATCTACCACCACTACCTGCCGATCGGGGTGACGGCCGACGCGCCACCGCGGCCACTGGACCTGGGGAAGGCGAAGGTCAGCTGGGCGGCGGTGTCACTGGCCGACAAGCTGGACACGCTGGTCGGACTGTTCCGGGTAGGCGAGAAGCCAACGGGGTCTCGCGACCCGTTCGGGTTGCGGCGGCAGGCGCACGGAGTCTTCAGGATCTTGGTGGACCTGCCGGAGCTCACCGGGCTGACGGTGAGACCCGACCTCGGCAGCCTCCTGCAGATGGCCGAAGAGCTGCACGGCGGCGGGTCCTCCACGGAGGTGTACGTGCGGCTTCTACCTTTTCTCTTCGAGCGGCTCCGGTATGTGCTCGAACAGCGTGGGTATGATGGGCGCAACGTGCGCGCCGTGACACACCAGATCTCGCTAGCCGACATCAGGCCGCTGGACGCGCGGCGCAAGCTCGAGGTGCTGCCCGAATTCACCGGCTCGGCCGATTTCCTGCAGCTCGCTACGCTCTTCAAGCGGGTCAGAAACATCGCGAAAGAGCTGCCGGAAGATGATTTCGACACGAGTCGCTTCGGCATCTCATCGGTCTCATCGATCGACGAGGAGCCGGCCGAGACGCAGCTCAGAGAAGAGCTCGAGCGCCGCGGACCGAAGATCGACGCCGCCGTGACCAGCGGTGAGGGGTATCGCGCCGCGTTCGCCGAGGCGGCGCGGTTTGGCCCTGCGGTGGACCGGTTCTTCACCGACGTGCTCGTGATGGTGGAGGACCCCGCGCTGCGGCGACGGCGTCTCGCATTGCTGAAGAAGCTCGAACGGCTGATCTTGCAACTGGCGGACGTGTCGGAGATCGTGAAGGAAGCGGACTGATCTGGAATACGCTCCTGAAGTCAGAAATCAGACGTCAGAAGGTCGAAAGGCGGGGGCAGTCCGCCGCCCCCACGGCTACGGCGGAACCCGCCGAAGGTCACCGTGTGATCATCGCCGGTGAGCGAAGGCGGGAAGGCGCGACAACGGCATGGCGAAGAAACGGAAGACGTCGGCGAAGACGGTGACACGCAGCGCACGCACTCGCACGGGTAGACCCCGGACCACCAGCAAGACGGCCTTACGGAAGACCGCGGCCAGGTCCGGGCGCAAGACGGCGGGTGCCGGGCAGATGGCCCGAGGGCGTGCCGATCCACGGTATGTGTATTCCTTCGGTGGCGGCACGGCCGATGGCGACCGCTCGATGAAGGACCTGCTGGGTGGGAAGGGTGCCGGGCTGGCCGAGATGACCAACGCCGGGCTGCCGGTGCCGCCCGGCTTCACCATCACCACCGAGGCGTGCAACCGGTACTACGCGAACGACCACACCGTGCCAGCGGCCGTGGACACCGAGATGCTCAAGCGGCTCCGGTGGCTCGAGAAGACCGCCGGCGTCTCGTTCGGGTCGGTTGAGCGGCCGCTGTTGCTGTCGGTCCGGTCGGGTGCGAAGTTCTCGATGCCCGGCATGATGGACACCATCCTCAACCTGGGGCTCAACGACGCCACCGTGCAGGCCCTGGACCGTCAGACCGGCAACGGCCGGTTCGCGTTCGACAGCTATCGCCGGTTCATCCAGATGTTCGGGAACGTCGTGCTCGAGATCTCGAAGGACGCCTTCGAGGAGGAGCTGGACGAGGTCAAGCAGGAGCATGGCGTGACCCTCGACACCGAACTTGGCGAAGGAGCGCTCCGGGAGGTCGTGGTCAGATACAAGGAGGTGGTTCGTCTGAAGAGCGGGCGGGGGTTTCCGGACGTTCCACTGGAGCAGCTCCGGATGGCGCGCGACGCCGTCTTCCGGTCCTGGCACAACCCCCGAGCCAAGGAGTATCGCCGGATTTACCACATTCCGGACGAGATCGGCACCGCGGTGAACGTGCAGCTGATGGTCTTCGGCAACACCGGCAATCGCTCGGCTACCGGGGTCGGGTTCACGCGCAACCCGGCGACTGGCGTCAAGGAGTTCTACGGCGAGTTTCTGGTCAACGCCCAGGGGGAGGATGTCGTCGCGGGCATCCGGACACCGCGGCCGATCGGCGAGCTCAAACGGCTGATGCCGGCCGCCTACAGGCAGTTGCGACGGATCACCAGCCGCCTGGAGCGCCACTACAAGGACATGCAGGATTTCGAGTTCACGATCCAGGACGAGCGGCTCTTCATGCTGCAGACCCGCAGCGGCAAACGGACAGGCCTCGCCGCCATCCGGATCGCCACCGACCTCGTCGATGAGCGGATCGTCACCACCAGGGCGGCGCTCCTGCTGATTGACGCCGGCGCTCTGTCGCAGCTGTTGGCGCCGATCTTCGACCCCGAGGCCTGGAGCCGGCTTCCGGTCGCCACCCGGGGGTTGCCCGCCTCGCCGGGCGCGGCCTCGGGGCAGGTGGTGTTCACGGCCGAAGACGCCGTGCGCTGGGCCGGCAAGGGCAAGCGGGTGGTGCTGGTACGGAAGGAGACGGTGCCGGACGACATCCACGGGATGTATGTCGCTGAGGGGGTGCTGACGGCCACCGGGGGGATGACCTCGCATGCCGCCGTTGTGGGACGGCAGATGGGCAAGCCGTCGGTCGTGGGCGCTGCCGCGATCCAGGTCGACGAGCAGGCCAAGCGGATCACGATCGGGGACCACGTGTTCGGGGAGGGCGACGCACTGTCGTTCGATGGCCTGACCGGCGAGGTCAAGGCGGGGCGGGTGGCGAGCAAGCCCAGCGAGATTCTGCAGGTGATTACAGGGCACCTGGCGGCGGAGGACTCCGACATCTACCAGCGGTTCTCGCGTGTGATGACGTGGGCGGACCGCGTGCGTCGCCTCGGTGTGCGTGCCAACGCCGACCAGCCCGACCAGGCGGAACTCGCCTATGCGTTCGGCGCGCGTGGCATCGGGCTGTGCCGGACCGAGCACATGTTTTTCGGGGAAGGCCGGATCGCGATCGTGCAGCGCATGATTCTGGCCGACACGGAGGTCGATCGCCGGGAGGCATTGAAACAGCTGCTGCCGTTCCAGCGTCAGGACTTCTACGGGGTCTTCAAGGCGATGCGGGGCGGGCCGGTCACGATTCGCACCATCGACCCGCCGTTGCACGAGTTCCTGCCGAAGCGCGAGGATCTGCTGGTCGAGATCGCCCGCCTCGAGGCCGTTGGCAGCCGGTCGCCCAAGCTTGCGGAGAAGCGCACGCTGCTCCGTCGTGTCGAGCAGCTGCACGAGTTCAACCCGATGCTCGGGCACCGGGGCGTGCGTCTCGGGATCAGCTATCCCGAGATCACCGAGATGCAGACACGCGCCATCATCGAGGCAGCGGTGCAGCTGGCGAAGGAAGGGCTGGTGGTCGTGCCCGAGATCATGATCCCGCTGGTCAGCGACGTCCGGGAGCTGCGCGACCAGAAGACGGTGGTCGACCGTGTGGCGCAGATGGTGATGGCCGAGCAGGGTGTCACGGTCGAGTACCTGGTGGGGTCGATGATCGAGGTGCCGCGGTCCGCGGTCACGGCGGGCGCCATCGCGGAGGAGGCCGACTTCTTCTCGTTCGGCACCAACGACCTGACCCAGATGGTGTTCGGGTTTTCCCGGGACGATGCCACGAAGTTCCTCACGCTGTATCAGGCCCGCAAAATCATCGACAGAGATCCGTTCGCCAGTCTCGACACGGTCGGTGTCGGTGCGCTGATCAAGATGGGGGTCGATCGGGGACGTGCGGTGAAGCCCGGCCTGAAGGTCGGCATATGCGGTGAGCATGGCGGCGATCCGGCCTCGATTCGGTTCTTCGACCGCGTCGGGCTGGACTACGTCAGCGCGTCGCCCTACCGCGTGCCGGTAGCGCGGCTCGCCGCCGCGCAGGCGACCATCGAGGCAGAGACAGCAGACTGAGGCCCGCCTCTGAGAGATGGTGCAGAGCAACACCCGTGGTGGGCGCTCCCGTGTCCCCCTCGCGGTTGGCTTCGTTCCACCGGACCATGGCTGATCAACCCGTGATGCGAGCGTCCCGGATCAGGCGTCTCTCGACCGAGCTCGCGAACCAGATCGCGGCCGGCGAGGTGGTCGAGCGGCCGGCGTCAATCGTCAAGGAGCTCGTCGAGAATGCGCTCGACGCCGGGGCCACCCGGATCGCCGTGACGGTCGAGCTGGGCGGCAAGCGTCTCGTCAGGGTCGAGGACGATGGTGAGGGCATGACTCCGGACGACGCGGTGCTCGCGCTCGAGCGGCACGCCACCAGCAAGATCCGACGGGTCGAGGACCTGGCGGCGATCAGCACGCTCGGGTTCCGCGGCGAGGCGCTGCCCAGCATCGCGTCAGTGTCGCATCTCCTGCTGCGGACCCGGACGCAGGGCGCGTCGCGTGGCACCGAGATCCGTGTCTCCGGCGGCGTCGTCGCGTCCACCCGCGAGGTCGGCGCGCCCGAGGGTACCACCCTGGAGGTGACCGACCTCTTCTACAACGTGCCGGCGCGTCGGAAGTTCCTGAAGTCGGACGGCGCCGAGACGACTCAGGTGTCGCGGCTCGTCACCCAGCTGGCCCTGGGGCATCCGGACGTCGGGTTCACCCTGACCAGCGGCCCACGCCGTCTGCTGCAGTGCCCGCCGGCGGCCAGCCTGGCCGACCGGCTGTTCCAGCTCTACAAGGACCGCAGCGACCTGGTCGAGGTGGGGAAGTCGGCAGCCGGTGTGCAGGTCACCGGATTCGTGGCCGCGCTGGCCGGTCCGGGACAGGGCCCGGTCCGTGGGCCGCAGAACATCTTCGTCAACGGGCGCGCGGTGAAGGACCGCACGATCGCGCATGCGATCGTCCATGCCTATAGCACCGCCACGATCAAGGAGCGCAGCCCCGAGGTGCATCTGTTTCTCGAGGTGCCACCCGACCGGGTCGACGTCAACGTGCACCCGACCAAGGCCGAGGTCCGATTTCTCGAGCCATCGCTGGTGCACGAGGTGGTGCGGCGTGCGCTCAGCGAGGCGCTGGGGCAGGGACCGGCGCCGGAGATCACCCTGGATGTCGTCGCGGGCGGCGGCGCCGCGCAACAGCCCGGGTCGAGCGGGCCGGCGCCGGCCACGGCCATGGGGGCTCCGGGTGGGGGCGATCGATGGCAACCGCTGGCCGAGACGCCCCGCGGCGGCGCGCCGGTCGTCGGGGCGGGGTATGAACAGCCGTTGCGTGACCTGGTACGCGAGGTTCGTCCGGCGGCGGTCGAGGCCGTGCCGGTGGCGGTCGATCGGCCGTTGCTGCCGCTCGGACAGTTTCGGGACACGTTTATCATCGCGATCGACGACGACGGAATCGCCATCATCGACCAGCATGTCGCACACGAGCGGGTGCTGTTCGAGCAGGTGATGGAGCGGCTGACGACCGGGTCGCTCGAGAGCCAGCGACTCCTGACCCCGATGATCATCGAGCTGCCGCCGGCCGAGCGTCAGGCGCTCGCCGCCCACGGGCCGGCGCTCGAGCGGCTCGGGTTCGAGGTCGAGGAGTTCGGGGGGGACAGCGTGCGCATCGCGGCCATGCCGGCGCTTGTGGGGCTGGCGGCGTGCGAGGCTGCCGTGCGCGCCCTGGCCCAGGATCTGGATGGGTTGGACCAGGGGAGCGCGATCGACGAAACGCTGCGACGGATCGCGGCGACCACCGCGTGTCACGCTGCCGTCAAGGCGAACGATCGGTTGACCCCCGAGAAGATGGTCTACATCCTCGACGAGCTGCGGCGGACGGCGCATTCCTCGGTGTGCCCGCATGGGCGGCCCGTGATCGTCCGGCTCTCACGCCGGGAGATCGAGAAGCGGTTCGAGCGGATCTGACGGCCGCAGACGGCGCTGTCAAGGTGACGAACAGCGGGCGTGGCGAACCCGAAAGGGCGCAGTGTCCTGCATCGTTCAGCCGGCACACGTCATCTCAGCCCAGACGCGGAACGAGCGCGTTCTGAGCCACCGGTGGGGAACAACCCGGAGCAGGGGACGGCCCACGCGGACGAGGTCAAGGACGCGGCCCTGGACCGAGAAACACCGTTACGCAGCCGCCGGGCCGACGGTCCGACACCACGGTTGAATCGCCTCGTAGGACACGGTGCTGCCGCGTTGGCCGAGCAGAGCTTCACGATCTCGGACGCTCACGCAGACGCGATGGTAGAGCCACACGGCGTGATTGATCATCTCGGGCAGAACTCGGTATCCGTGGTCGCTGAGCGTGTGGCTGGTCATCGGCCGACATCGCCGGCTACCGCCTCAACGTGACAATGCCCGACGCCGGGTACCGACAGGAAACCGTGTTAGGATGCGACGGAGTGGGAAGGGTGTCGAGCCGGACATGCGATCCAATGAGGGAGTCGACCCAATGACGACGGTATGGATATCGCGCTGGACTCGCGTGGCCCTGCGAGCGTTGCTCACCGTGGCGGTCGGCATCGTGGTGGCATTGCCTTTGCCGGCGGCCGGGCAGACCGCGTCGGCGGAGCCGCAGGTCACGTTCACGAAGGATATTGCGCCGATTCTGCAGCGGAGCTGTCAGAAGTGCCACCGGCCCGCGTCGATTGCGCCGATGTCGCTCCTCACCTACGAAGACGCGCGCCCCTGGGCGCGAGCCATCAAGTACCGGACGGGCCGTGGGAGCAGGCCGGACGTGATGCCGCCCTGGTATATCGAGAAAGACATCGGCATCCAGCAGTACAAGGGGGACATCTCCCTGAGCGAGGAAGACATCGAGAAGATCGCCACGTGGGCCGACAGCGGCGCGCCGCGCGGCAATCCGGCCGACATGCCGCCACCGCTCACGTTCGCCGACGCGGCGCTCTGGGAGATCGGAGAACCTGATCTGATCGTCTCGTCACCGACGATCGACGTCGCCGCGATGGCTCCCGACTGGTGGGGCCCGATCGGGTCGGTACCCACCGGGTTGACCGAGGACCGATACGTCCAGGCGGTCGAGATGAAGGAAGTCAACAACAAGGACCTGAACGCCGCCAGAGAGACGGTCGGTGCGAGGTGGTCGATTCACCACATGATCTGGTCGGCGGTCGACCCCGACCGGCCAACCGCGGAGGAGATGGCACGGCTCCAGCAGGAAGACCCGGACGAGTTTCGGCGCGTGGTCGCGCAACGCGTCGGCCGGGGGTTCTGGCCCGTTCACGAAGTGGGCCGGAACGCAGACTACTTCGACCAGAGAGCGGGCCTCCGTCTGAGTGCTGGCTCCAGCCTGGTGTTCAGCTCGGCGCATATCCATTCGACCGGCTCCCCTACCACCACTCGTCTGGACATCGGCTTCAAGTTTCATCCCAGGGGTTATAAGCCGACGTTGAGAAATATTCCGGCGTTCACCGGGACCCTGAACATCGACATCAGGGGGAACGAGGCGAACCAGCGGGTCGAGGCGTTTCAAGTACTTCCGCGGAACGTGAAGTTGTCGGTGTTCGAGCCTCACCTGCACGCCGCAGGGGTGAGGATGTGTCTGGACGCGATCTACACCACCGGTCTCATTGAAACGCTGAGCTGTGCCGGATACAACCACAGCTGGGTTCGAGCCTATCCGTACGCCGACCATGTCGCCCCACTTCTACCAAAAGGCACCATCTTGCGCGTCACAGGCTATTTCGACACCACGCCCGCAAATAAGAACGTCGCCGACGGCAGAAACTGGTCGGGACTGGGTCACCGGTCGATTGACCAGATGATGATCAATCTCTCTCAGGGTGTGTATCTAACCGATGAACAGTTTGCCGAAGAAGTGGCACAGCGGAGTAAAGATCTCAACCTGACCGCGGGGCAATATGTGCTGGGCTGTCCGCGCTGTGGCACTGGTGATGGTGAGGTCGAGACGTCGTCGAGCCAGGACCAACAGTAAGGACCCGGGCGGGAATCGGTGTGCCCCTTCTGGGCGTCGAGGCGCTCGGCGGGCGACAGCGTGGTGAGGGTATGGTCACAACGATGAAGGCGTGCGGCGTGCTCGCTCTGGGGGTGGCTGCCGTGGTGATGGTCTCGCCGCCGGCTCCTGCGCAGGTGGCCTCCCCGTACGGGCAGAACATCGCCCCCTCCTACGAAGGGTGGGAGAAAAACGCGGACGGGTCGTTCACCCTGGTGTTCGGCTACTTCAATCGCAACTGGGAGGAACGGATCGATCTGCCAGTGGGTCCGGACAACAGCATCGAGCCGGGCGGACCCGATCAGGGGCAGCCCACCCACTTTTATCCGCGACGCAACCGGTTCGTCTTCCGGGTCCGTGTCCCGGCAGATTTCGGCGACCAGGAGCTGGTCTGGACACTGACGAGTCACGGGAAGACCGAGCGGGCGTATGCAACGCTGCTGAGCGACTACTTCATCGATGACACGGTCATCATGAACAACAAGGGCGCTGGTGGCGGCGGCGGCGGTGCGCATAATCTCGAAGGGAACACGCCGCCCGTTCTCAGGGTCGAGGGTGACAGGACACGAACGGTGGCCGTCGGCGAGCCGGTCAGCTTGATCGCGTTCGCCAGCGACGACGGGATACCGAAGCCGAGGACGCTGCCACCCATCCCGGGCTCCTTCCGCGTGACCCCCGACAGCGCCTCAGGTTTGAGGCTCTCCTGGTTCGTGTACCGAGGCGCAGGCACCTCCGTGAGCTTCAATCCGCCACAGACCTTGGTGTGGGAAGACTTCCGAGACGGCGCGAACTCCGCGTGGGCCTCGGGATGGAGGGCACCGCCTGTGCCCCCCGACGGCAAGTGGGTGGTGTCGGCAACGTTCAGCGAGCCCGGCACCTACGCGCTTCGGGCGTTGGCCGACGACGGCGGCCTGATGTCCCACGAGGATGTCACCATCGTCGTCAAGCCCTGACGGCGACCACGACCGTCGCGGTCGGCACTCGGCGGTGTGCGCCGTCGCTCCCGAACAATGCAAGACCTGCACTTTCGGCTTGACGGAAGGGACAGGTGGCAGAGCCAGACAGCGTGACCGATGATGTTACGAGGACATCGGTGTCCGCAATCGCTGGGCGGCTGGCTCGTCATCGGCCTACGCCGCCAGCCGCAGCGTCGACGTGACACGGTTATCGTCCACGTTGCGCTACGTGCTGGTTGTGCGCTTGACCAACCAGACGCCGACCAGAAACGCGGCAATGCCAAACCCGAAGATCCGGGGACTGGGACCGAGCGGGCCGGCGACCAGGATCGCCTCGAGCAGTGCCGCCATGCCCAGCAGCTGCAGTCCGCGGCCGACGTAGTACAGCGTCCCGGGCATGATTCAGTCTTCCGGTGTGCGGTCGGGAGGGTCGGTTGGCGCGGCGTCCGGTGCGGACGCGCGCCGGCGTGCCTTGATGCGCCGCCAGGCGGACAGACGGCGGCCGATCTCCTTCTCGAACCCACGCGTCGTCGGCACGTAGTACTGCCGTCCCTGGAGCGAGGGCGGCAGACAGTCCATCGCCGCCACCGCGTCCGGCTCGTCGTGCGCGTAGCGGTACCCCTTGCCGTAGTCGAGCTGCTTCATCAGACGGGTCGGTGCGTTCCGGAGATGGAGCGGCACCGGCTCGGCAACGTCCCGGTGGGCATCGGCGGCGGCCCGGGCATAGGCGGTGTAGAGGGCATTGCTCTTGGGCGCCGACGCCAGATACACGGTGGCCTGCGCGAGCGCCGTGTTGCCTTCCGGCATGCCGATGAAATGTACCGCCTCCTTGGCCGCCATCGCCACCACCAGTGCCTGGGGGTCGGCGTTGCCGATGTCCTCGGAGGCGAACCGGACGAGGCGGCGGGCGATATAGAGCGGGTCCTCGCCGGCCTCGACCATCCGCGCCAGCCAGTAGACCGCCGCGTCCGGGTCGCTGTTCCGCATCGACTTGTGGAGCGCGGAGATCACGTTGAAGTGCTCCTCGCCATCCTTGTCATACACGAGCGCGCGTCGTTGCATCGCGTCGGAGGCCAACTCCAGATCGAGCCGAGCCGTTCGCGTATCGCCCGCCTTGGCGGCGCGGGCGAGGGCGGCCGCTGCGCCGAGCTCGAGCAGGTTCAGCCCGACACGGGCGTCGCCGTTGGCGTGCCGGGCGATCGCCGCCAGCGCCGCCGCGTCGACTTGTAGGTCGTGACCGCCCAGTCCGCGGGTCTCGTCCGTCAGGGCGCGTGTCAGGAGGGTCGTGATATCCGGCACCGTCAGCGGCCGCAGCACATACACCTGCGACCGGGAGAGCAGCGCCGCGTTGACCTCGAATGACGGGTTCTCGGTGGTGGCACCGATCAGCACGAGGTCTCCCGCTTCGACGCTGGGCAGGAACGCATCCTGCTGCGCTTTGTTGAACCGGTGGATCTCGTCGACGAACAGGATGGTGCGCCGCGCGCCGCGTCGCCGGTCGTTCTCGGCGGCCGCCATCACCGCGCGAATCTCCTTGATGCCGGCGAGCACCGCGCTGAAGGCGACGAATCGCGACTTCGTCATGGCGGCGATCACACGAGCCAGTGTTGTCTTCCCGGTGCCGGGTGGGCCCCAGAGGATGAGCGACTGCAGGGTGTCCCGCTCGATGGCGTGACGGAGCGGCCGATCCCGGCCGAGCAGATCGTCCTGGCCGATCAACTCGTCGAAGTTGGTGGGTCGCATCCGGTCTGCGAGCGGCGCGGTCGGCGAAGCGGCCGGGGTAGGTGGCTCGTCGAACAACGATCCAGGCGTCACGCGGAGTGCCTCACTGGCGGGGTGGCGGCGGTCGGCGTGGCGCCGGCGCGTTGTGCGGCGGCGGCGTAGACGATCAGGGCGGCGGCGACGGCGATGTTGAGCGATTCGACCTGCGGGTGCATCGGGATCGAGACCCGCTCGTCCGCGGTGTCGACCACACGTGTATCGAGCCCGCCACCCTCACCCCCGAGCCAGACCAGGCACGGGCCACGCAGATCGGTGTCCGCCATCGGGGTCCCGTCACGCGGCACGGCCGCAAGCACTCGCAGCCCGCGCGCGTCCGCTTCGGCCCGCACCTGGTCGGGGTCGAGAGTTCGGACGACCGGGAGCCGGAACGCGCTGCCCATCGAGCCGCGGAGCGCCTTCCATCCATACGGGTCGGCACCGCCGACGGTGATGACGCCGGTTGCGCCGCCCGCCTCGACGGCGCGGATGACGGCGCCGGTGTTCCCGGGGTCCTGCACACCAAACAGTCCGACCACCAGCGGTCGTGGCGGCGGGGCCGCCGCCTCGAAGCCGGCCGGCTCGAGTGTGGCGAGCGCCACGAGACCACTCGGTGTGGAGACCGGACTGAGCGCCGCCATCACCGCAGGCGAGACCCGGACCAGCCGGGTCTGCGTGGGGTCGAGCCGGTCGAGGACGGCGGCCGAGCGGCGCGCGGTCGCCGTGCCGGTGCTGACGGCCGCGAGATCGATCCGCACACCGGCGGCCAGCGCCGCTTCAATCAGACGTGGTCCTTCGAGCAGGACGGTGGAGCTGGCCGGTGTGGCGGAACGGGTGATCTGACGGAACCGGGCGACGATCGGATTACGCCGGCTGGTGATCTGCTCCACGGCCTGATAGAGGTCCGAGAAAAAACGCTCACATGTCTCCCTCTCCCTCTGGGAGAGGGCCGAGGGGAGGGCCAACGGGCGCTGGAATTGCTGCCTGCGTGAGCCGCGTCACCGGCAGCAAGGGCGAGCATAGCAGATGTGCTATCGTTGCCGGTGAGGTGCTCCTCATCGCGCGCTGGCGGGGACACAGACGAGTGTGGCATGAAGGCGGAACTGATCAAACGGTTCGAGCACGACATCCACGAGCTCGAGCGGGAGCTGAAGAGCGTGCTGCCGAAGGAGATCAAACGCGCGCGCGAACTGGGCGACCTGCGTGAGAACGCCGAGTATCAGGCAGCCAAGGACCGGCAGTCGTTCGTTCAGGCGCGGCTCGCGATGCTCCACAAGCGGGTCGCTGAGCTGTCGCTGATGAACCTGGACCGGATTCCGACAGACCGCGCCAGCTTCGGGTCCACCGTGCACCTCCTCGAGTCGGACGGTCAGCCGGTCGTGTATCAGCTGGTCCTGCCCGAAGACGCCGACCCTGACAAGGGGTGGATCTCGACCGCTTCGCCCATCGGTCGTGCGTTGATGGGCAAGGAGGAGGGGGACGAGGTCGCCGTGCCGACCCCCAGCGGCACACGCGAGTTCGAGCTGGTGAAGCTCGTCACCATTCACGGCGAGTGAATCACCCACAGCCCTCGTCCTTCTGACCTGCCCGGGACGCCTCGAGCCTGTCGAGGGTTCGACGTCGCTCACCCTCGATCCTGAGCCATGTCGAACGGTCGAGAGGCGGTGCGTCCCCGTACTCATGACACGGACCACTGCCGCCCCGTCCCCGCCGTCCCGCTCAGCGACTGATTACTCCCCCCACATCCGAACGGCGCTGGTGTTGACCGGCACCGGCACCGCCGGCGCCTATCATGCCGGCGTGCTGCGGGCGTTGCACGAGGCCGGGGTCAAGATCGACCTGGTCGCGGGACGCGGCATCGGCGCGGTGGGCGCGATGTTTGCGGCGGTCGACGGCGCCGCGCAGCTCTGGGAGCCCGCTGGTCTGTGGAAGGCCACGGGCGCGACGTGGCTCTATCGCTGGCGACCAGCGCTGCGTGCCGCCGCCTGGATTCTCGGTGTCGCGCTAGGCGCGCTGGTGCTGCCGCTCGGTGTGGTCGTGTTCGCGGCGCTCGTCTACCCGTTGGCCTATCTGCTCGGGGTCATCGGGCTGGCCGGGGGCGAATGGCTGACGACCCGGTTCGGGCGGCTTGTCGAGTGGGTCTTCGCGCCGGCGGTGTTGCCCATCTGGTTGCCCCGGCTGATCGTGGTCGCGCTGGCGCTCCTGCTCGGGGTGCTGGTCTGTTCGGCCGGTCTGGCCTGGATGCGGGCCCGCGCGCAGCGGCGAACACGGGGCGCGTTGTGGTGGGTGCTGCTCGGGGCGCCGCTCGATGTCAGTCGCACGCTGGGCTGGTTCGCTGACGGACTGTGGAAGTTGATGCGCGGCGCCACGTCGATCGCGCGGCCCGGTCCTGAGGACCTGGGTCAGCGCTACACCGAGCTGTTGTCCGAGAACCTCGGCCAGCCCGGTTTTCGCGAGTTGTTGATCACGGCGCACGATCTCGACGGGCGGCGCGATCTGGTCTTTGCGCTCCTCTCGGAGCCGTACCGGCGGCGGTTCTTCCGGCGGCGGGTCGGCGAGACGCAGGGCGACCGGCATCTGGAGACGCTGGATCTGGCCGGAGATGCCCGGCGGCACGGGTTCGACGCGCTTGCCGCCGCGCTCAGCCTGCCGATGGCGACCGAGCCGTGGCTGGTCCGGTTCTCCCCCGGTAGCAGTTGGCGCGGCGAGACACACCGGGTGTGCGACCGACCGGACGCGATCGGAAGGTTGCTTGACGAGGTGGCCCAGGCCGGCGCCGAGCAGGTGATTCTCGTGTCCGCGTTGCCCGGGCCGACAGGGCCGCACGCGCTTGGCGCCGGTCGACGTGACGGTCGCGGCCGGATCGGCGAGGCGCTGTCGGCCATCGAGTCAGCTGCCGTCCGAGACGCCATGACCTCGCGTGCCGGGCTGTTCCAGGCGGTCTTCGAGATCCATCCGGCCCACAACCCCCTCGGGCCGTTCGACTTCGCGGGGTGTTACGACGAGCGGTCCGACCGCGAGCAACCCCTGGCCGAGTTGCTGGAGCACGGGTACGACGACGCGCACCGGCAGTTCGTTGGTCCGGTGGTCGGCGCCAGCGGCGAGCAGATCGCACCCCTGCCGCAGCCGCGCTAGCAGTCCGTGGTGAAACCCCGCGTCGCACCGAGAATGGCGATGCGCCCGGCTGACAAGGCGCGCCGAGGGAGAATACCGGCCTGTATTCGACCGAGAAGCAACGCCGGCAGCCGGGATGCAGCGCCGTTCGAATGCAGCGGGGCTTTCACCACGGGCTGCTAGCCGAGCTTGTCTCAGAGTCCCGCTACGCGGGGGCGAGACTCCGTGCCCGGAGGCTGTCGTGGTGAGAGGGACAGGCAGACGATCACACCGTTACTCATATGGTCACGTGACGGTGTTCAAGGAGTCTGACAGTTCGCGGTAACAGTCCCACGCCGGTCGCATACAGCTGGACTCTCACCCCTGGCTGCTAGGCGCGGCTGGCAGTCCGCCGGCGCTCGGTGGCCTGAGGCTCTTTGAGAAACTGGTCGGCGAGGTGGTGAATGGTCGCGCGAATCCGTTCTGGGTCGTGTGACCCGAACTTCTGCTGGAAGCGGTCGAGGGGCGCCACCGCCTTCGCCATCGTGCGGTGACCTCCGGCGCTGCCGATGTCGCCGAAGCTGCGCTTGACGAACTCGCCGGCGTTGCGCGAGGAGCCGAGGTTGCGGACCGAGACGACGATGTTCTCGTGCACGACTCCGGAGACGACCGACCATTTGATCTCCTCGACCTGCAAGAGAAAGTCGGCCACATAGGCGATCAGATCCTCGCGCGCCACGTCGCCCAGATGGGCCGTGTACAGCGACCCGGCGACCTCGCCGTGCTGTACCGCCTCCGACACGCAGTGAAGCCGCTCGACGGTGGTCTCGGCCCCTTCCATCTTGCGGATGAGCGCCGCGTCGGCCAGCGGGTACAGGAACCGAAACGCGTCGAGGTCGGGCTCGTTGGTCTGTCGTGACAGAAAGAGCGTATCGGATTTGATCGCGTAGAGCATCGCCGTGGCGGTACGCTCCGAGATATTCACGTCCACTGCGCGCAGATGCTCGGTCAGGATCGTGCAGGTCGAGCCGTAGTCGGGTCGAATATCCTTGAACGCCGCGCTGTAGCCGGCGCGTTCGGGATGATGATCGATGACGAGGTCCACCTTGTTGATGAGCCCGCCGAAGTAGTGGGGCTGCACGTCGACCGTGGTGACGCGGTCGAACCCGGTCAGGGACTTGCGGCTCAGCGGCTCGACATGGATGTCGAGAAGACTGGCCATCCGGAGGTTCTCGGGTCGCGTGACCCCCTGGAACGCCCCGATGATCGCGGTGGTCTTGGTGCGGTGCAAGAGGTTGCGCAGGGCGAGACCGCTGGCCATGGCGTCGGGATCCGGGTCGTTGTGCAGCAGGATCAACACCCGGTCGGCGTCGGCCAGATAGCGTTGGTACTGCTGGACCCGCGCTCGTGTCATCGAGCGATCCAGCTCTCCGCTGAGGGCGCCACGCAGGAGGTCCGCCAGCGCCAGATGTCCAACTTCGGGAAAGCGGGTTCGTTGTTCCTCCTGCCGCCTGGGGCTCAGCGGGTGTCCAACATCGAGCAGATAGACGAGGGTGCCACCGGCATCGCGGATCGCCTCCACTGTTCGCCTGGGACTACGTCGTCCGGTGTCTTCGACGAGCAGGCAGGTGCTGGGGTCGATGTCGGCCCGCACGTAGCTCTCCATCGTGCGCGGATTGCCGACGTGAACCGTGACCTCGGCGTCGTGCAGCCGGCGCGCCAGCAGCCGGTCTTCGACAAGGAACTCGACGTCCAGGGTTGGCTTGAGAGCCTTGGCCAGGATCCGGATGACGAGCTCGTCCTGGCACACCGCGAGGCACTTCATGGTAAGGACCGCGAGCGACGCTGCGCCTCACACCGACGGACAAAGCGGCGCAGCCGTGCCGGCAGATGCTTGTCTCACAGACCCGCTACGCGGGGCTTCGTGGCCCCGGTCATAATTACGGTAGCATTCGGCTGGCGATGCATCCCGCCTGGACGGCGTTGCTCCTCGGTCACACATCCCCCAATT
>JADFPE010000028.1 GCA_022562495.1 Acidobacteriota bacterium | reverse complement strand
ACCCCTTCCTGTTCACGGTCCGCGTGCCCCGGGATTTCGGCGACAAGGAGTGGGTGTGGACTTTGACCACCCAGGGGAGGACGAACCGCGCTTACGGGTTGCTCTCAAGTGATTACCGCATAGACCCGCAGGTGATGTCCACCGAAGTGGGAGGGAACTACGGCAGCCTCGACGACCGCCTGCGCACGAATCTCCCCCCGGAGCTCGACGTTGAAGGGGACCTGCATCGGAGCGTCAGCGTCGGAGAGTCGGTGAGGCTGGTGGCGTTCGCCGAAGATCCCGACAATTTCCCCCCCAGAGCAGAACGCAGCCGATTACCCCAAACCCTGGAACAGCTCTACAGCACGCGGGGGGTCGGGTCGGTTGTGGTCAGCGGCGCACCTGGGTTGCGGCTGACGTGGATCGTCTACCACGGTCCCGCAGATCAGGTGACCTTCGATCCCGAGCAGCAGAAGGCGTGGATGGACTCGCGTGCGTGGGCGAACTCACCATGGTCGCCACCGTACATCTTGCCTGAACCGCCTCCCGACAACAGATGGGTGGTCGATGTGACCTTTCAGGCACCGGGCGACTACGTGCTTCGTGCGGTTGCGAGCGACGGTTCTCATTTCAGCTACGAAAATGTGATGATCGAGGTGACGCGCTGAGGCGTTGACGCGCGACTCCGGCGGCAGATCACGCGACGCTCTCACGGCGCGGCCAGCACCTCGACCTCACACCGCGTCCACTCCCCTGCGGGGCGGTCGCCCCAACGGCCACCCCGCCCGGTGCGAATCGTCCGGTCAGTTGCATCCACGCACGAAGGTCGCTGAGGGCCGCTGCGACACCACCTCGACCCACGCCGATGGTCTCGACGCCGATGTCGAGTGAGGGCGACGCCGGCAGACAACCCACTCGACTCGGAGCTCTGCGACACAGAGCAGTGAGGTCGGGCTGCGAGTCTCCTTGATCGGAGGCTGTTGTGGTGAGAGCGACACACACACAATCGAAACGTGACGCGAGTGTCACGATCAACGTTGTGCGAGGGGATCTCGTTGCTAGTGATAGGCAGTCAGCACCTGCTCGAGACGCTCGCCCACCGCGTGGCAACATTGCAGCAACGTGCCGGTGGACGCGCCCTCCACACCGGACACCCGCATGTCCGGGTCTGTCTCGATCCGCCCGTCATCCCGCGCCACATCCGGGTCGTCGATGACCGCCGCCGGACTCGTGCCCACCGTGCACACGACGGTGCCACAACGTAGCAGGCGGCCGTCATCCAGCCGCACGCCGTCAGCCGTGACCATGTCGACCGACCTGCCGAGGCTGATCTCGATGCCGGCCGCCTGCATCTCGAGTCGGGCTACCTCGCGCAGCCGGGGGCTCGCCTCGGGCAGCAGCGCCCGGCCACGGTGCACGAGCGTGACGCTGATATCGTCGGCGGAGATCGCCGGAAAGAACCGCCGGCTGCCACGCAACAGATCGTTGATCTCACCGGTCGTCTCGACCCCGGAATGTCCGCCTCCCACGACGACCACGCTGAGATACTGGCGCCGCCGCTCCGGGTCCTCACAGACCTCCGCCTTCTCGAGCAGCTGCATCAGGTGCGAGCGCAGGACCACGGCGTCTCCCACGGTCTTGAGCGGGAATCCGTGGTCGATCATGCCCGGCACTCGTCCGAGATCGACCGTGACACCGCAGGCGATCACGACATGGTCGTAGCCCATCTGACGGTCCCCTCCATCGTGACTCTCGTATCGCAGGGTGCGGGAGACGAGATCGATGCCGGTCACCGCTTCTGTGCGGCAGCGCACCGCCGGCAGCAGCTGACGCAGGGGGACGGCGACGGCATCGGCGTTGATGGACCCACCGGCCACTTCCGGCAGCAGGGGATGAAAGACCAGATGGTTCTCACGCTTGAACAGCACGATGTCACAGACCTCGGACGAACGGCTCTTGCGCAGGGTCTGAGCGCACTTCACGCCCGCGAATCCGCCACCCACGATGATGATGCGTGTCGACGTCATGTGACACTCCTGTGCCCAGCGCTACGGTAATCGGCGCAGCACCGCCAGAGCGTGAGCACCGAGCCGATGCTGTCCGCCGGTGAGGGATCTGCGAGAGCCTTCCGGATTCGTCTGCATGTGGCAGACGAAGATGAGGTGCGCGTCGTGGCGCGGGAGGTGCTCGAGGGTGGTGGTTCCCAGGTGGTGGAGGCTATGGATGCGCATCGAGGGCGGCCCCGCGAACCTGTCGATTCCGCCGAACGGCAGCACCGCGTCCGAGCGGTTCCACCTGATACAGTGGGTAGTCAGACCTGCCGGCCAGGGACACGGAATAACTGACCGGAGGTGGCGGTCCAAGCAGACGAGGGGATTGCTCGGTGCGACTCCGATGAAACCGCTGGCAACCGGGATGGTGTCGTGGGCCGGGGTTCCGGGAGGGACGCAGGACACCCTCGCGGGGGTCTGTTGTCAGGATGGTGCGCAGATCGTCTACGCTTCCGATACGCTCGAGGTGAACGGCTCGGTCCCCGGGCGCCAGCCGGGTCTGGCAGCGAGTCGTCGAGGGCGCGAGTGTTCCGTGCCAGAGGTTCGCGGACAGGTGGATCCGGATCGCACGCTTGTCGACGAGGCCGCCGCCGGGAATCTCGACGCGTTCGACACCCTGGTCCGGCGCTATCAGACGCGGGTCGTGAACTACGCGCTGGCGATCGTACGGGACACCGGCGAGGCTGAGGACGTGGCGCAGGAGACGTTCATCCGGGCGTATCGCTCGCTGGGGCGGTTTCGAGGTGAGAGCTCGTTCAAGACCTGGCTCTACACCATCGCCACCAACACCGCCCGCACCGCGCTGGAGCGGCGCGGGCGTCGCGAGCGGGTCGGAGACCAGAGTCTCGATGACGAGGCCCAGGCGCTGAGCGCCGGCTCCGTGCCGTCCGGTCTGCCGGACCCGGAGACGATGCTCGTGACCCGTGACGCAATCGACCGCGCGCTGGCGACCCTGCCCGATGATCTGCGGGTCGCGGTGGTGCTGCGCGACGTCGAAGGGCTCGACTACAAGGAGATCGCCACGGTCACCGGAGCGCCGATCGGCACCGTCGAGTCGCGGATCTTCAGGGCGAGACAGCGGCTCCGGGTGCTGCTCCGGTCTCTACGGTCTGACGAGCGTACCGGTGGTAGGACGATGATGGAGACGAACCATGCAGTGCGATGACGTCGGACCGCTGATACTTCGGCGTCTGGAGGGGCGGCTCGAGGCCGATGAGGGACAACGGCTGGAGCGTCACCTGGAGCAGTGCGAGGCGTGCCGGGAGACGCTCGACGCGCAGCGGCGCGTGGCGGCTGTGCTCTCGTCGCGTCCGGTGGCCGAGGCGCCACAGGGCTTTGCCGGCCGGGTCATGGCCAACCTCGAGCCGGGCCCAGGCTGGCTGGACGCGATGAACTGGCGGATCTGGACATTCCGGCTGGCGCCGGTGGCGGCCGGGCTGATGGTGGTGGCGGCGATGGGGTTCGAGCCGACCGAGGCGGCCGGGCCGCTGGAGTTCTCGGACCTGGTGGCCGAATGGGTCGTCGACGAGGATGCGGAAGGGTTGCCGGCGTTCAGCCTGCTCTGGCAGGAGGAGGTCACTGACGGCACCTTGCTGGAGGCCGTGCTGACGGCGGATCCGGACGAGCCATTCTAGAAAGGCCATGGAAAAGGACGCTCCAGTGTCCCCCACTCCCTCTGGGCGAGGGTCGGGGCGAGGGTGGGGGTGCCACAGCGGCTGAACGGTCAGGACCAGGAGCGACACGATGAGCGACACGAAGACACGGCTGTGGGCTGGTCTCTTCGTGCTCGTCGTGTTCGTCGCCGGTCTCGCGGCCGGTGTGGTGGTCAGACCCTGGCTCGGTCCTGGTCCCTCGCGCGGGTTTGGTCCGCGCGGCATGGTCGGAGGTCCTTCGCCGGACCGGATGACCGAACGGCTGCTCGCACGGATCTCGGTCGTCATCGACCTGACGCCAGAGCAGGATCAGCGCTTGCGAGCGGTGTTCGATGGCCGTCAGCGCCGGCTGCGCGAGATCAACGAGGAGGTCCGGGGCCGGTTCGAGACCCAGCAGGCGGAGATGAACGCGGAGATCTCCGCGATCTTGACGCCCGAGCAGATGGAGATCTTCGAGAACGAGATTCTGCGCATGCGTCGGCTACGCGGCGGTGCTCGTGGCCGTGGTGGGCCCCGAGGTCGAGGGCGGCGTGGTCCTGGTCCGCCTCCCTAACTCACGCGGCGCCGGCACCGCGAGCCGCCATCTCTCTACCGGCGGTCCATCCATCGGGCCACCCACACCAGAACATACGATTCTGTGCGACTGTGAGCCGTCACGGGACAGTGGCGGATACTTGTGCGTGAGATAGACTCCTTGAACAACATTTGTCGTGACAATTGAGTCACGTTTTGATCGGGTGTTGTTCGCTCTCACCAGGGCAGACCTCCGTGTAAAGAGTCTAACCCCCGGGTCGCGGGGCTGTGAGAAAAGCTCCGCTAGCGCCAGCGCGGCGGAGCCGGCCGGGTTGGGACGGTCTGAGGCGGAGCCTCGCCAGTGCGAGTGGCCAATCGCGGCATGAAGTCTGCAGTCGGCCTACCGGGCCGTGGGGAAGGTCCAGCGTTGCGATTGCAGCCGACTCGCCCCGAGCAGCACCGATGTCGCCACACGATGCGGTAGCCCCGCGCAGACGCCTCCGGCTCAGACCGCTGTCCCGTGCCGTGACGCGACCGGTGTCGGTGCTGGTGCTCATCGCCTGGGTGGCGACGATGGCGGTCCTCGTGAACCGGTCCTATCTCCAGGCATCGGTCAACCTGGCGACCGATCTGTCCCGGTACGGGTCCACCGCGCAGTGGCGGGGTGTCTACTACCGCGGCGCCAAGATCGGGTTCACCGTCCGGCAGGTCCTGTCCACCGACGACGGGTTCCAGCTAGAGGAGGACGGCCAGCTCGAGATGACCCTGCTCGGCGCGACCGCCGCCGCCCGGATTCGTACCATAGCCCAGGTCGACGACACATTCGCGCTGCGGTCGTTCGAGTTCTCGCTCGACCCCGGGACCGGTCCGATCACGGTGAACGGCCGGGTCGAGCGTCTGGCGGCAGCGGGGTCTCAGGCTGGTAACGGCTGGCGATTGATCTTGGATGTGACGACGGCCGGAGTGACCCGGACCGAGGTGCGCGCGCTGGCGGCGCCGCCGCTGCTGGCGATCAACCTCGGCCGCCGGCTCGCGAGCGAGGGGCTGGCCCCCGGCGATCGCCACGAGTGGATGCTGTTCGACCCGGCGACGCTCAGCAACCTGCCTGTCGTCCTGCACGTTCGCGCGCGGGAGGTGGTGCGTGTGGGGAACACGCGGATGCCGGCCTTCCGTGTGGACATGGAGTTCGCCGGGCTGCAGACCACCTCCTGGGTCACCGACACCGGAGAGGTCGTGCGCGAGGAGAGTCCACTCGGGATCCTGACCGTGCGGGAGCCGGCAAACCGGGCAACGATCATGGCGGTGCCGGGTCGCGTGCAGACCGACCTGCTGCAGGCGGCGGCGGTCGTGCCGGTCATGAGCCAGCGTATCGACGACCCGCGTGGCGTGCGGCGACTCCGGGTGCGGCTGGAGGGCGCCGATCTCTCGCGCCTGGATCTCGATGGCGTCGGACAAACCGTCGACGGCGACGTGATTGAGATCATGCGACCCGAGCCGCCGGTGCCGGGTCCGCCTGACCCGCAGGCGGCGCAGTATCTCGCGCCGGAGCCGCTGATCGAAAGCGACGACCCGGCGATCCAGGCCGAAGCGGCGCTGGCCGCCGGCACGGTCATCGGCGCGCGCGCGCGTGCCGAGGCGCTGACCCGTTACGTCAACGGGCTCCTGGACAAGAAACCAACGGTGGGGTTCCCGTCGGCCCGCGAGGTGTTGCGGACGAAGATCGGAGATTGCAACGAGCACACCGCGCTGTATGTGGCGATGGCGCGCGCGCTCGGCCTCCCGACCCGAGTTGCCGTCGGGCTCGTCTACATGCGCGGGGCGTTCTACTACCACGCCTGGCCGGAAGTCTATCTGGACGAGGGGGACGGGCAGGCGAGTTGGTTGGCGGTCGACCCGACACTCAACCAATTTCCGGCCGATGGGACGCACCTCCGGCTGGCGCGGGGTGGGCTGGAAGCGCAGATGGCAATCTTGCCGCTCATCGGACACCTGCGGATGACCGTGCTGGAGCTGGAGCTGGCGCCCGACTCGACACCGGTGCTGCTGGCGGCGTCGCCGGTCGCGCTGGAAAACTCGCCGTTCCCGATCCCGACGCTCCCGCGCGACACCGAGGGCTGGTGCGGGTGCTCAGGACAGCCAGGCTCATGATCGCGATCCACGATCTCGTCAAGACATTCGGCGATTTCACCGCCGTCGACCGGGTGAGCCTGGAGGCCCGCGCCGGTGAGATCCATGGCTTTCTGGGGCCGAACGGGGCCGGCAAGACGACGACGATCCGGATCATCGCCGGGCTGTTGAAACCCACTGCCGGTCGAGTCGTGGTCAACGGCCACGATCTGGCCACCGACCCAGAGGCGGCGAAGGCCTCGCTCGGCTTCATCCCGGATCGGCCGTTCATCTACGAGAAGCTCACGGCCGGCGAGTTCCTCCGGTTCCATGCCGGGCTCTACGGTATCGACGGCGCCGGGGTCGGCACCCGCGTCGGCCAGATGCTCGAGCTCTTCGAGCTGACCGAGTGGGAGCAAGAGCTGGTTGAGGCCTTCTCGCACGGGATGAAGCAGCGGCTGGTGATGTGCGCGGCGTTTCTCCACCGCCCGCAGGCGGTGCTGGTGGACGAGCCGATGGTCGGATTGGATCCGCGGGGAGCCAGGCTGATCAAGAACGTGTTCAGGAAGATGGCCGAGCGAGGTGTCGCCATTCTCATGAGCACGCACACGCTCGAGGTAGCACAGGAGATGTGCGACCGGATCAGCATCATCGTGCAGGGCAAGATTATTGCGCGGGGCACCGTGGACGAGCTGCGCCAGCTGGCCGGGGGCCCTGGCAGAGACGACGCGCAGCTCACCCAGGTCTTCCTGAAGCTGACCGGTGGCAGCGGGTTGCAGGAGATCGACGGGATTGTCTGACGAACCCTCTCAGGAGACAGGAGCAAGCAGGGTGGCTTCGCCGACCGTGCTTCTTGGCTGACGCTCCGACGTTCGATCATGGTGCCGTTTCCGTATCTCCTCTTGCCGTCGTTCTGGTCGTCGCGGAACCGGGTGCGACGGCGCGAGCGGGGCGATGCGCTCCGGCTGACCCTGTTCGGCTCGGTCGGCCTCGCGGTGATGACGGCGCTGTTCGCCGGGAGCTTCTGGGTGACCCTGCAGCTCGATCAGTATGCCGAGCTGGGTGACTTCCTGCTCCGGCTCGCGTTGTCCTGGCTCTTCCTGACGCTGCTCTCGTTCCTGGCGTTCAGTGGGGTCGTGACCGCCCTGTCCACCTTCTTTCTGTCAGACGACCTGCGTCTGTTGCTGGCGGCGCCGATCGAGAAGGGCCGGTTGTTCCACGCGCGGTTCCTGCGGACCCTCGGGCAGTCGTCCTGGATGGTCGTCATCTTTCTGGTGCCGGTGCTGACCGGCGTGGGGGTGGCGCGCTGCGCGCCGGCCGGTTTCTACATCACTGCCGGGCTGACCGTGCTGCCGTTCGCCGTGATTCCGGTCGCACTGGGCAGCGGCATCACGCTGGCGCTGGTCAACATCTTCCCGGCGCGCCGTGCGCGCGACATCTTGCTGCTGATGAGCCTGCTGTTTGCGGCCAGCATCATCCTGCTGCTGCGCTACATCCAGCCGGAGCGATTGTTGCGGGTCGAGTCGCTGCCTGACGTCACGGCGTTCTTCACCACGCTGCAGTCGCCGATCACGCCGCTGCTCCCGTCGTTCTGGGCCGGTGAAACGCTGTTCGCCAGCCTGCAGGGTGGATACGACCTGCTGCACGGCGCCGCGCTCTGGACGACCGCGCTCGGGCTGACCGTGCTGCTGCGCGTCGCCAACGACCGGTGGTATTTCACCGGCTACAGCAAGGCGCAAGAGGCACGCAAGACCTCGTTCACGCGCCTGGCGGTGCTCGAGCGGCTTGCCCGCCTGCTGCCGCTGTCGGTCGTACGGCGCACGCTGCTGGTCAAGGACCTCAAGGTGTTCCTGCGCGACGTCACCCAGTGGTCGCAGCTCTTGCTGCTGTGCGCCCTGGTGCTGGTGTATCTCTATAACTTCCGGGTCCTGGATCTCGACCGGGTCCCGTATATGCGCGGCGTGATCCGGAACGTCTATGCGTTCCTGAATCTCGGGCTGGCGGGTCTCGTGATGGCAACCGTCTGTGTCCGGTTCGTCTTTCCGGCGGTCTCGGCCGAAGGCGCGGCCTACTGGATCATCCGCACCGCCCCGATCGAGTTGCGTGACTTCCTGTGGTCGAAGTTCTGGACCGGGCTGATCCCGGTCTTTGTCCTGACCGAGAGCCTGACCGTCGCCGGCAACGAGCTGCTGGGGATCGACCCGTTCCTGAAGGTCGTGACCGCCGTCGCGATCGTCTTCATGAGTTTCGCGCTGGTGGGGCTTGCCGCCGGGCTCGGCGCCCGCTACCCGCGGTTTGGCGCCGACAACCCGACCCAGGTGGCCGGCTCCTACGGCGGGGTCACCTTCATGCTCGTCGCGGTCTTCTACGTGCTGGTGTCGATCGTGCTGCTGGGGTGGCCGTCGTCGGTCTATCTGCTGTCACGCGTCCGCGACGTGCCGCTCTCCGCCGGTCAGCAGGTGCTGATGGGCGGCTGTTTCCTGACCGGCATCGTCCTGAGTCTCGCCACCTGGTGGCTCTCGATGCGGTCCGGCGTGCGCGCACTGGAGGAGATGGACCGTACGCCGTCCTAGCGCACAGCGACGACGACGAGGGGCACGTCGTCTTGAAAGTCGCCGTGGCAGACATCTGTCACGGGAGCCACGATCGCGTCGCGGAGCTCGGCCGCGCCGAGATGGACACCATCACCGCAGGCCTTGCGCCAGAGTATCCGGCCACGCACCGAGGGGTAAGCGCGTTCGTCTTGTTCGAGCGCCAGAGTCACACCGACAGGACATTTCAACCAGGGGTCGGGGTGGGGGCGGCCACGGCCGTCGCCGTCCCGGCCATCTCACCGAGCATCGCTCTGCTGGCCTGCGACGTTCCGGCCCGCCGCGCGACCCACGTCGATCCGATGGAGGTGCTACGCCACGAGTAGCGACCGCCAGCTCGCGCCCTGTCGGGCGAGGCTGGTGGGCTGAACTCCGCCTTCTCCAATCGCCGCGCCGTGACCGAACAGTGCTCCCTGACTTTGAGCGTGAGCGTGGAGTTCCATGTCGTCATGGGCGCCGTCGACGTGTACGAGCACCTCGGAGAACCCACGTGAAGAGCATCGATGTCATCGGTGTCGCGAAGTCGGCCGGTCGAGCAGCCCGTGGTGAAAGTCCCGCTGCATTCGCCCGGCGCTGCATCCCGCCTGGCTGCGTTGCTCCGCGGTCACATACTGCCGGTATGCTCCCTCGTCGCGCCTTGCCAGTCGGGCGCATCACTGGTCTCGGTGCGACGCGGGACTTTCACCACGGACTGCTGGTGACGCTGGCGTTGATGGTGACGCTGGCGGCGGCACCGGCCAGGGCCCAGGACGGCGGGTGGACCCACTGGGGCGGCAACGCCGCGAGCACCCGCTACTCGCCCCACGACCAGATTGACGCCGGCAACTTCGAAGAGCTCGAAGTGGCCTGGGTCTGGCGCGGCGACAACTTCGGTCCGCATGTCTACAACCTCATGCGGGCGACCCCGATCTATGCCGAGGGCAAGCTGTTTTCGGTGTCGGGCGAGCGCCGCACGGTCGTGGCCATCGACCCCGCGACCGGCGAGACGCTCTGGACCTTCCGCGAGCCGTCCACCAAGCGCTGGGAGGACTCGATGCGGAAGAGCTACGGCAAGGGCGTGGCCTACGCCGTGGTCAAGGGCAAGGGTCGGATCTACATGGTGTCGCCGGGATTCTTCCTGCATGCCCTGGATCCCGACACCGGTATGCCGATTGCCGACTTCGGCGAGAACGGGACGATCGACCTGCTGGCCAACTTCGGCTACGACTATCACCCGACCGACGGGCTGCCGGCGGACATCGGGTACATCACCAACTCGTCACCCCCGATCGTCGTCAATGGGGTGGTTGTCGTCGGCAACAGCCACGAGCAGGGATATCGGCAGACCCGGCAGGAGAACGTCCCGGGGCACATCCTCGGCTACGACGCCACCAATGGCGACTTCCTGTGGAAGTTCAACGTCATTCCGCAGTCGGAAAGTGAGTTCGGGTTCGACACGTGGGAGAACGACGCCTGGTCGTGGACCGGGAACGTATCGGCCTGGGCGCCGATGTCGGCCGACGCGGAGCTCGGGCTGGTCTATGTGGTGACCGATCCGCCGACCAACGACTTCTGGGGCGGCTTCCACCCGGGCGACAACCTGTTCGCCACGACCATTCTGGCGTTGAATGCCAGAACCGGCGAACGGGTGTGGCACTTCCAGACGGTGCACCACGACATCTGGAACTACGACAACCCGACCGCGCCGAACCTGGTCGACATCACGGTCGACGGCCAGCGGATTCCGGCACTGGTGCAGACGACGAAGCAGTCGTATGCGTATGTGCTCAACCGCGCCACCGGCGAGCCGGTCTGGCCGATCGAGGAGCGTCCGGCGCCGCAGGGGCACGTCCCGGGCGAGTGGTACTCGCCCACGCAACCGCACCCGACCAAGCCGGCCGCCTACGAGATGCAGAACGTCAGCATCGACGAGCTGATCGACTTCACCCCCGAGTTGCGTGCGGCCGCGGTCGAGATTCTCGAGCAGTATGAGTATGGGCCGCTCTTTACCCCGCCGTTGCATCGCGGCAACGACCTCGGGAAACGCGCGGCCATCCACTGTCCCGGGTCGAACGGCGGGACGAACATCATGGGTGGCGCCTCGGTCGACCCCGACACCGGGATTCTCTATGTGGCGTCGACCAAGGCCTGCTCGGCGCCGATGCTGACCCCGGGTCTCGCTGCCGACGCGGAGGATCCGAATCCTATCGGCCGGACGGTCGCCGAGTTCGTAGCCGGTCCAGGCGGCGTGCGCGGCCCGCAGGGGCTGCCGCTGTTCAAGCCGCCCTACGCCCGCATCACCGCAATCGACCTGAACACCGGTGAGACGCTCTGGTGGATTCCGAACGGCGACACCCCGGACCGGATCGCCAACAACCCGGCGCTCGCGGGGGTGGACATCGGCAACACCGGGTCGCCGACACACCCCACCACGATCGTCACCAAGACGCTGCTCATCTACGGCGAGGGCCGTGGCGGCCGCGCGGTGCTTCACGCCCACGACAAGGTGACTGGCGAGCGGATCGGCACCGTTGAGATCCCGGCCCCGACCAACACCGCGCCGATGACCTACATGCACGAGGGGGTGCAGTACATCGTGGCTCCGATCGGAGGATCGGGCGGCGGCCGTGGCGGTCGCGGCGGGCGCCGCCCGCAGCACCCGGGCTCGTTCGTGGCGCTCCGGCTGCCCGGGTAGCCCAGGACAGTTCGTCGAGGCGGCGCTCCGACACGTCGGGGCGCCGCCTTTGTTTTCTCGGCGCTCGAGCAAGCAGGAGACAGAAGTCAGGAGCAGTCGGATGGCGTCGCCGGCTTCCGTCTCACGTGCTCATGGCAGCAGGCGGGTCCTGATCGTGAGGTGGCGGGTCTCGCCCGCGCCGAGCGTGAAGCTGGTCGCGGTGGGCCGGATTCGACCGAGAAACTCCGGATTCGTCTCGGCTCCACGTGGTATCCCGGTCGCGGCGAAGACGAGATAGTGCTCGGTGGGGAGGCCGCGTACATCGATGGTCCCGTGTTGATCCGGTCGTTCCGCGCGAACAAAGCGCGACGGGTACTGCCAGCGGGTGGCGTCCGCAGCGAAGATCACCACCCTGCAGTCGGTCACGGGCCGACCATCGTCATCGACGATCGTCGCTCGGAGCCGGGTCGTGCGGTCGGTGACCACGATCCGGAAGCCACCGGTCGTCCGCCCAGCGGGCAGGTGGACCGGCTGGTCGGTGATGTTCCGGCCGTTGAGCAGAACCGCCTCGAGCACCCAGCCATCGGGGAGACCGAGGAGCCGGACCAGCTGTGCGTCTCCCATCCCGCCGATTTCGAAGCTCCAGTCCGGGTCGACCCGCCCGGTGCCGCGTCCGACCGGGACGTCGACGAACCCCTGCGGCATGGTGAAGAGCAGGAGGTCTTCGGGCGCGAACGCGTCAGAGAGGTTGCCGTCCACGACCAAGGTCCCGGTCGCTGTGGCGCCGATCGTGGTGCGGAGCACGATGTTCTCCACGTCCTCGCCGATGATGACGAGATCGGCTGCCGCGAACTCGACCGGGCCCTCGCTGGCGGGGGTGCTGGCGTAGAGCACATACTCTCCGGGCGGCACTGCCTCGACCATGAACGAGCCGTCCGCCCGAATCTGGCCGCTTCGCACCCTGAGCCCGGGTGGGTGACGACCGACCAGATTGACCGAGCGGGCTCCGGTCTGCGGGCGTCCCCTCGCGTCGACGACCAGTCCCGACACCTGTCCCGTGTCGCTCTCCGTCAGGATCACGTCCAGACCGCCGACCTCCTCGCCGATTCCGACCGACACGCGCTGGGCCGACCCGAAGTCCGGCGCGCTCGGGTAGTAGACCGGTGCACGCGGCGCAAGGCGGCCAAACATCGCCGTCGCTGTGACCTCGATGTAATAGTCGCCCGGTGGAAGCCCGAACAGCCGATAAAATCCGCGGTCGTCGCTGGAATCGAAGCTGCCCACGCCGACGAGGTCCCATCGTCCGGAGGCGAACTGGTAGCGTCGCGCCCGGACCATCGCCCCGACCGCCGGCTGGCCGTGCTGGTCGAACACGATGCCTGTGAGGACGGAGCCTCGTGGCAGCTGCAGGTCGATCCGCGCCAGCGCCTGTCCCGCCTCGATCTGGAGCGGTGTGCCCGGTTCGAAGGCGCGCATTTGCCCATACTGGATGGTGAGATAGCCCCCCTTGCGCGCGGACACCGTGTAGCGTCCGGGCGGCAGTCCTGTCAGCGCGTAACGCCCGTCGGCATCGGTCACCGCCAATTTGGTGACGCCGCGGTTCCCCGCCCGCGCACTGACGATCACGTCGCTCAGGGGCGCGCGTGGGGAGCTGGCCTGCACACGGCCACTGATGCTGGCCGTGCCGGTGACCTCAGCAGGGTGATCGCGCGGCTGTCCGGCCCAGGCGGTCGCCGTCAGCCCGATCGCCGTGCACAGCCCGAGCATCAGCTGGGTGAGCCGTCTGCCGGTGCGTGTGCGGTTCACGTCAGCCTCGTCACGGGAGTGCGCTGTGCGCGGTATTCGAGTATGGGCCATTATAGGGCCGCGATCCTGATTCGCCGGCCGCGAATAAACGGGCGACTCCCCCGTAGTAGGCAACGTGTCGAGGCGCCAGGCTGAACCGCGTTCCGGTGTCTCCCTCTCCCTCTCCCTGAACGGAGCACGCGTTGTCGAAGGGGGAGCGGGTCGGGGTGAGTGCCACGAATCTCGAACGAGGAGCAGACCATGAATCGAATACTCGCGGCTGGTGCAGGACTCCTGCTCTGCTCGGTCGTCGCCGTGGCGCAGCCCACGTCGGTTCCGGGTGATACCGAGATTCGGCGGATCCTGACCGAGCGGATCGACGAGGAACACCGGAGCGTCGGCATCGTGGTGGGGGTGGTCGAGCCCGGGGGGCGGAGGGTCGTGGGGTATGGTCGTCTCGCCACCGATGACGTCCGCCGGCCGGACGGCGACACCGTGTTCGAGATCGGCTCGATCACCAAGGTGTTCACCTCGATCATCCTCGCGGACATGGTGGAGCGGGGAGAGGTCGCGCTGGACGACCCGGTGCAGCGGTTGTTGCCGGCGGACGTCCGGGTGCCAACACGAAACGGGGCGGCGATTACCCTCTTGCATCTGGCGACCCACAGCTCCGGGCTGCCGCGGTTGCCCGAGAACCTGGACCCGGCCGACCCGGCAAACCCGTACGCCGACTACACGGTCGCCCAGCTTTACGCGTTTCTTTCATCGCATGAGCTCGGCCGGGACATCGGCGAGACGGTCGAGTACTCGAACCTGGGTGTCGGGCTGCTGGGTCACGCGCTCGCCACCCGGGCCGACTCCGACTACGAAACCCTGGTGAGGGACCGGGTTCTCCGCCCCCTGGCGATGCTCGACACGTCGATCACTTTGACACCGTCTGGCCGCGACCGGCTCGCTGCCGGACACGACAGGGCACTCGACCCGGTCGCGAACTGGGATATTCCCACCCTCGCGGGCGCCGGCGCGCTCCGCTCCACCGTCAACGACCTCCTGACGTTCATCGAAGCGAACCTCGGCGTGCGCGAGTCCCCGCTGCGCGTCGCCATCGAGGCGACGCACCGGTCGCAGCGCTCGTTCGGCCCGCCGAACATGGACATCGGACTCGGATGGCTGCTCCGAACGCAGCACGGGCGCACGATCGCCTGGCACAACGGGGGTACCGGCGGGTATCGCTCGTTTCTCGGCTTCGACAGGGCGTCCGGCACCGGCGTGGTGGTGCTGTCCAACGCCGCCAACAGCCCCGATGACCTCGGTTTCCATCTGCTTGACCAGCGATTCGAGCTGGCTGCGGCGCCGCAACCACGCACCGAGGTCGAGGTGGACCACACGATCTACGACGCTTACGTGGGGCGGTATCAGCTGGCGATGGACGCGATCATCACGGTGACGCGCGAGGACGACCAGCTCTTCGTCCAGTTGACAGGGCAACCACGAATCGAGGTGTTTCCAGAGTCCGAGACCGATTTCTTCATGCGTGTGGTCGACGCGCAGGTGACCTTCGGCCGGGACGACACCGGCGTGGTGGACCACCTGGTGCTGCATCAGAACGGGGCCAATCAGCGGGGCGTGCGGCTGGGCGAGGGCGTGGACGCGGTGGAGTACGGCCAAGCGGAGACCGTCACGCTGCCCGAGGCGACACTGGAGCGATATGTCGGTCGCTACGAGCTCCAACCGGGGGTCGCCATCGCCATCACGCGGCAGGGCGCGCAGCTGTCAGCGCAGGTGACCGGTCAGCCGAGTGTCGAGATCTACGCTGCGTCCCAGACCGAGTTCTTCTATCGTGTCGTCGACGCCCAGATTACCTTCCAGGTGGGCGACGACGGCACGGTCGCCGCGCTCACCCTGCACCAGGCGGGTCGGGACCTGCCCGCGAGGAAGCTGCCCGACTGACCATCAGCGTCGCGGTCGCGTTCACACCGGGCTGGAGCGGGCCGGAGGCAGCTGGGGGAGCCAGGGCCGTGCTATCCCGAGATCTTCAGGTTACCTGTACAGTCAATGGGCCCGGCAACCCGGTCCCGGTTGCAAGAACGTCGTACGCCCGGTATCGTGCGCGTGCGACGGAGGAGTCCTTGGTACAGCGCAAGATCGGCACGGTCGTCCATAAGGAGTTGGTCTCGGAGACGCTCATGCGGTTCCGGCTGCGGCCGGAGCCGGACGGCCGGTTTCCGGATTACCAGGCGGGACAATACATCGCGCTCCGCCGGGACGACTGCAAGTTGACGCGGAAGCGGGGTGTCGGTCCCGACGGCAAGCCGATCTTCGAGCCGGAGGTCGACCCATGGGGGCGTCAGACGATCGGTCCGGTCACCCACTCCTACTCGATTGCGTCGGCGCCGGCCGAGACTGCCGAACACGGGTGGCTCGAGTTCTTCGTGGCGCTCGAGTATGGCTTCCACGGGTTGCCGGGCCGGCTCAGCGAGGCGCTGTTCGGGATGAGCCCGGAGACCAGTTGCGAGGTGACCTACTACGACCGGATCGCCGGCACTTTCACGCTCTCGGCGCGGGCCGAGGAGTTCGAGTGTGTCCTGTTCGTCGGCACCGGGACCGGGGTCGCACCGTTCGTCTCGATGGTCAAGGAGCTGCACGCGCGAGGCGGTGGAGGTGACCCCCGGCGGTACACCTTGCTGCACACCAACCGCACCGTGGCCGAGCTCGGCTATCACGACGCGCTGTTCGAGATCGAGGCGGCGGGTCGGTTCGACTTCATGTATGTGCCGACCGTCAGCCGGCCGTCCGAACACGCCGGCGTCGACAAGCGGATCGGCCAGGGACGCGCCAGCAACGTGCTGCGTCACATCTTCGATCTGCCGACCACGGAGGACGACAAGCTGACGAACGCGGTTGGGGATGTTGCGCATATGGCAGCTGGGCTGGCCCTCGAACGGCTGGTTCACCCGGTCCTGCCCGGTCATCTGACGGCCAGCGCGATCCGAGACCGGGTCGACCCGGCCAGCACGGTGCTGCTGACCTGCGGCAACCCCGTCTCGACCGCCGACATCAAGTCGACCGCCGCCCGCCGACAGATCCGGTTCGAGCTCGAGGAGTGGTAAGGCTGGAGAGCACACCCAAGGAGTCAGAAGTCAGGAGACAGAAGTCAGGAGGAAGCCGGGATGCAGCGCCGTGCGAATGCAGCGGGGCTTTCACCACGGACTGCTAGTCCCCGGCGGCGGCGAAGCTGACGGTGTCGGCGATCTGCACGCCGTTCGCCAGTGTCTTGTGGACTGGGCACCGCTCGGCGACCTGCGTCAGCCGCGCCCGCTGCGCCACGGTCAGCTCGCCATGGATCGTGACCTGGCTCGTGACCCGCTCGACCCAGCCATCCGCCCGTTGGTCGCAATCGGCGCAGTCGTCCGCATGCACCCGGTCGAACTCGAGGGTCACGTCGACACCGGTCAGTGGAATGTCCTTGTGGGTCGCGTAGAGTCGCAACGTCATCGCGATACAGGCTGCGAGGCTACCCAGCAGGAACTCGTACGGGGTCGGGCCAGAGTCGGCTCTGCCGGACGGCGGAGGCTCGTCGCTTCTCCACAAGAAACGACGAGACCGAATATCGACCGCGGTGCCGCTCTTCAGCGACGCACTCACCACCGCCACAGCAGGTGTCCTTTCTCGCCGAAACGCCTGAGGCCGGAAGCCCGAGGAGTCGCCGCTAGTCCTCGATCGCCTGGTAGATCAGGGCGCGCAGCCGGCCCTGGTCGTCGAGCCCACCGGCCGGGATCAGCTGGGTGAGGTAGACCACGACCAGCTCCTCCACGGGGTCCACCCAGTAAGTCGAGTGATACGCGCCGCCCCAGCCATACTCCCCCTTGGAGCCAGGGAGCCCGCGCGCGCCGACATCCTCGACGATCGCGAACCCGAGCCCGAACCCCTGGCCGGCTCGAAACGGCTGGTCGGTCAGGTGGTTCGTGGTCATCAGCTCGACCGTCTTGCGACTGAGCAGCCGCGTCCCCTCCAGCTCGCCGCCGTTGAGCATCATCTGCAGGAACCGCGCGTAGTCGGTGGCGGTCGACAGCAGCCCGGCGCCGCCGGAGAAGCTGGTGCGGGGGCCGTCGACATAGGCGCCCTGACCGACCATGTGCCCCGGGGTCGGCGCCCGCTCGAGCCCGTCGTTCGTCGCCGAATACACCGTGGCCAGGCGGTCCCGCTTGTCGAACGGCAAGTAGAAGTGGGTGTCTTCCATCCCGAGCGGCTCGAGAATACGGGTGCGGAGGAACTCGTCGAGCGGTTGTCCGCTGACCGCCTCGATCAGCGCGCCCAGGATGTCGATGGAGTAGCCATAGATCCACTGCTCCCCAGGATGCGCGTCGAACGGCAGCGTGGCGATCCGGGCGATGGTGTCACGCACCGGCTCCTCGCGGTCGGCGAAGTACCAGCCCTGGATGCCGGCCGACTCCCAGCGGTCGCTCGCCGGGCCGTTGCCATAGCTGACCCCCGAGGTGTGGGTGAGCAGCTGGCGAATCGTGATCCGCCCCCGTGCGTCGACGACCTCATACCCCCCGCCGTCTGTGGCGACGGCGACCTGTGTTCGGGCGAACTCTGGCAGATAGCGCCCAACCGGGTCCGAGATGAGCAGCCGGCCTTCCTCCTGCAGCACCATCACGCCGGTGCTGATGATCGCCTTGGTCTGCGAGGCGATCCGGAAGATCGAATCATCGGCCATCGGCGACCGCGACTCGATGTCGCGCCGACCGAACGACCGTAGATAGGCCACCCGACCGCGTCTCGCCACCAGGACGACCACACCGGCCAGCCGGCCGTCGTCGACATAGGCCTGCATCGCCTCGGTCAGCCGGTCGAGCCGTGGTCCGGACAGGCCGACCGCTTCAGGTGCGGCACGTGGAAGGGGTTTCGCCGAGAGAACCGGTGCTCCGCACAGCGCCAGTGCCAGCCACAGGAGGAGCAATCGCGTACGCAGGGACGTCATGGACACCTCGCTTCTCGCAGACGAGCTACTGGCGAAGTATACCGCCCGTCCCTGCTCATGACGCAGGGCGACTGCGCCGGTCCGGCGAGGGGCGTCTCAGAGCTGAATCCGCTGCCGTACCCTGACGGCGGGGCGCCGGTGGGACAGACGGCGGTCAGCGCGTGGGATGCCCTGCCCTGAACAGTGTCGCGAACTTCTCATTCGGGACCCTATGACGAGCCGATCCGGAACCCGAAGCTCGCGCTCGCTCCTTCGAGGCTGGTGCCGATGTCGAGCTCCCGGCCGGTGAACCGGTAGCCGAGCCCAACGTCCACGCCGACCCAGGCGGTCAGACGAGTGAAGAGACTGATGTGCGGTTCGGCGACGAAGAACTCGTCACGATACCGGCCAAATGCCGGAAATGATCTCCCGTAGCACCGGAACCGGGAGCACCCAACCCCGTCGTTTCCCCCGATCCCGTCG
This sequence comes from Acidobacteriota bacterium, assembly GCA_022562495.1. GTDB lineage: Bacteria > Acidobacteriota > Vicinamibacteria > Vicinamibacterales > UBA8438 > NP936. The sequence continues at coordinate 9,700 of JADFPE010000028.1, read as the reverse complement.
TCGTCGAACCGGCGGGTCGCTGAGCCGACACCGACGAGCGCGCGCAACGAGACGTCGAAGCGACCACCGAGCTTGGTGGTCCACCCGACCACCGGGCCGAAGTAGCGCAGCTCGGTGTCGGTCGGTCCATCGACGAGCCAGTAGGCGCCGGCCCCGATCAGCAACTGATGGTCCATGAGCCAGCCGCCGTAGACACCGGCCACGTGCGACGCCTCGCCGTCCACCGTGGTCTTGCGGAAGTCGGGACTGATGATCCAGCCGTTGTCGATCTTTTCGAGCGTCAGACGGCTGGTCGGCTGGCCCTCTGCTCGAGCAGCCGCCGTACCGGCGGCCGCGAGGACGGCGAGGCCGACCAGCGTCACGCGCCAGACGTGGCGAGACCGCATCATCGTCCCTCCTCGTCTCGCGGCAGACTGATGTTCACCGCCGTCGTCTCCCCCGGTCGGACCTCCACGTCGGTCGCATAGCCTTCGTAGCCTGCGTGACGCACCTCGATGTGATGCCGCCCGGCGCCCAGCTCGAGCTCCAGACGCGCGGTGTCGGGCCTGCGCCATTCCTCGCCGTCCACCAGAATCATCGCGTCGTCCGGCTGAACACGGATCAAGAGGGTGCCGAAGCCGGACACCTGCGCGCGGGGGAGCGGCGCGGCTCGACGACCGCCAGGTTCCGGGCGTGGAGAGCGCGAGGCGTCAGCGTCCGGCTGCGCCGGTGGCACCGGGGGCGGCGGGGTCGTTTCACCCGGTCCGAGCGGCTCCATCTCGTGCCGGATTCGATAGGTCGACCCGATCGGCAGATACAACTGTTCTTGAATGCTCCGGTACCCCTCGAGACGCAGCTCGATCTCGTGCTCGCCCGCCGGTAGATGCAGCCGCTGAAAAAACCCGTCGTAGCTGTCGACGACGCCCGCGTAATAGCCGTCGACGTAGACCTCGGTCTCTTCCGGCTTGACCTGGAGCCGAATCGAGCCGCGCTCCTCGTAGCGGGCGCCGTAGTAGGCATACGGGCCCCACGGGCCGAATGGAGACGGTCCGTAGACGTACGGATTGTAGAACCCGAATCCGGGGCCGTACCAGACGCTGGTACGGACGGCGGGCCGGATCACCCGACGAGAACCCCGCCGGCGCTGTGCGTCGGCATCGGCGGGCCACGCGACCAGCACCAGCGCGCCGATGAGACAGACCCAGGATGTGAATCGTTTCAGCAGAGACACGTCTATCCTCCTCGCAGGCGCCGCGGGGATACTCACCAAGGCTGCAAAGCATGTTCCAAGTGCCGGCCCCGCAGTGCGGGGGCCTCCCGGCTCTGAGGATACGAGTTGGAACCCGCGAAATCCGGTGACGTTCTCCGCCGGCCCGCGCGTCTTCCGCTTCCGCCAGGCTGTGGGGGCACGGGCCTGCGTCACGGCGCCTGTCCCCTTGCGAGTCAGTACCTGTCCCCTCGGGGTCACAGCCCGCAGGGGGACATTACAATGGAGGGCCACTCGCACACTGGTCCTGTCCCACGGAGGAGCCCATGAGCCGGAAGCCGACCATTGTTGCCAGGAAGAACGGACCGTATCTCGTGACGCACTGTCAGATGCTGAAGGGGTCTGCGGACGGCAAGGTTCACGACACCGCTGGCACGGTAGCGCTCTGTCGCTGCGGCGGGTCGTCGAACAAGCCGTTCTGCGACGGCACTCACAACACGATCGGCTTCACCGACGAGAAGGCGGCGGACCGTGTGCCGGACAAGCGCGAGAACTATGTCGGCGCCGGTGTGACCCTCCACGACAACCGCGGCATCTGCGCGCATGCCGCCCGGTGCACCGAGGGTCTCACGTCGGTCTTCCGCCTCGGCACCGAGCCCTGGATCGACCCCGACGGCGCCGACGTCGAGGCGGTCATCGCGGTGGTCACGCAGTGTCCGTCCGGTGCGCTGAGCTACAGTGTCGACGGCGTCGAGCATCGCGATCGTGAGGGCGACCCGATGATCCTGATTGCGCCCAATGGCCCCTATGCGGTCTTCGGCGGCGCCGACCTACAGGACGTCACGTGGGCTGAGGGTGCCTCCAAGGAGCACTTCAATCTGTGCCGGTGCGGTCACAGCAAGAACAAGCCGTTCTGCGACGGCGCGCACTGGAGCCACCCGTTCGACCAACAGAGTACTGAAAAAAGCGCTCCGGTTTCTCCCTCGCCCTCCGGGAGAGGGCCGGCGTGAGGGCCAACGACACACGACGCCCCGAACCCTGAAGCCTGTTGGCGACCGGGCGTCAGCGAGACTCCGGCGTCGGGGAGGCCGGCCGGATGGCGGTCCGTTGCTGGCGCGCGAAGGCGCGGAGATCGGCCACCTGGTCGAACTCGTCCACGATCTCGCGTCCGAGGATCTCTTCCAGCACGTCTTCGAGGGTCACGATACCGCTGACGCTGCCGAACTCGTCGGTGACCACGACCAGGTGCTGGCGCTGCTCGAGGAAGGTGTGCAGCAACTGGTCGAGCTTGGCGGTGTCGACCACGAAGTGCACCGGGTGCATCAACTGGTCCAGCGTCGTGTCGAACTCGTCCCTGGCCGCAGACCGGAGGATGTCGCGCCGGTGCACGATGCCGACGATGTCGTCCGGGTCGTCGTCGTAGACCGGGACCCGGCTGTGCTGCAACAGCAGCTCGTTGGCCGCCGCATCGGCGAGGCTGGTGTCGGTGTGGAGCATGAAGAGCACTGTCCGCGGTGTCATGATCTGACCGGCGGTCTTGACCTCGAGCGCCAGGACGTTGCTGATGACGCGCGCTTCGTGCGGTTTCAGATCACCGGTGCGTAACCCCCGTCGCACCATCAGCAGCAGGTCGTCGTCCGAGACCCGGTCCGCCTCGCGGCCGATCGCTACCAGGCGGGTGACGTGGCGGCTGAGCCAGATGACCGGTGTGAACAGGAGCACCAGGATCTGGAGCGGTCTGGCGATCGGGCCGGCCAGGCGGCGGGCGTAGACCACCCCGGCCGTCTTCGGGATGATCTCCGAGAAGAGCAGGATGGCCAGCGTGAAGGCGGCCGAGAAGTAGCCGATCCAGGCCGAGCCGAACACCCTGGCGGCGACCGCGCCCGCCAGCGCGGCGCCGCCGGTGTTGGCGACGGTGTTCAGCGAGAGGATCGCCGCGATCGGCCGGTCCACCTGGGTCCGTAGCGTCCGCAGTATCGGCCCGCTGGGGCGGCCGGCTCGTTCGAGCGCGTCAATTTGCGAGAGCGGCACCGAGTAGAGCACCGCCTCGAACAGCGAGCAGGCGGCGGAGATCAGTACCACGAGCCCGACGACGAGTGAGAGTTCGAGCATGACACCAGTATGGTCCGGTGTCAGCCCGCTCGATGCAAGCCTGACCGCACGGGCGGGGACGAGAACACCGCTCGCCTTGGCCCCAGACCCCCGGCTCCAGGTGTCAAGAGGTCTGCTAGGCCGTGATGCCGGCGCCGAACAGCTCCAGGCGCTCACCATGGAGCGCCTGAAGCCCAAAGCCTGCAGGCTGCGGATGTTCGGCAGCCTGCTAGCAGCCCTACCGTGGATTCTCGAAAAAGCGCATCAGATCGCTGTCGGTCCCCAGGATCAAGACGGTGTTGGGGTCCATCGTCTTCTCGTAGGTCTCCAGCGACTTGGTGAACGCGTAGAACGAGGCGTCGCGGCCATACGCCGCGGCATAGATCGCGGTCGCCTCGGCGTCGGCGGTGCCTCGCAGCTCCTCGGATGTCCGGAACGCTTCCGATTGGATGCGCGCCAGGTCCCGTTCCCGCTCACCCTGGATCCGTGCCGACTCCCCCTGCCCCTCGGATCGGAATTCCTCCGCAACCCGGTTCCGCTCGGCGATCATCCGGGCGAAGACGTCCTGCTGCACCTCCGGCACGTAGTTGATCCGCTTGAACTTCAGGTCGAGCAGCTCGATCCCGTATTCCGAGACCGCCACGGAAGCCGCCGCCAGGATCTCCTGCGTGATCTGCTCGCGTCCCGTGGTGATCTGCTCGAGCACCTCCGGCTCCTCCTCGTTGCCGATCGTCGTGTTGACCGGGTCGCGGTTGCTGGTCCGGACGATCTCGATCAGATCGTGACGCGCCACCGCGTTGCGCGTCTCGCCGTCGAGGATGTCGTCGAGCCGCGCCTGCGCTCCCAGCTCGTTCCTGACCCGCTGGAAGAACAGCAACGGATCGGTGATCCGCCACCGCGCGTAGGTGTCGACAAAGATGAACCGCCTGTCCCGCGTTGGCACCTGGTTCGGGGACCCGTCCCACTCCAGGAACCGCTTCTCGAAAAAGTTGGCGGTGTCGATGAACGGCCACTTGATTTTCAGCCCCGGCTCGGTGACCGGGTCACCGATCGGTTCGCCGAACCGGGTGATGATCACCTGGTTGACTTCGCTGACGGTGTAGAGCGAGCTCCCCAGCAGGACGAGCACGACCAGCCCGAGCACGATCGATATCAGTTGATTGCGGTTCACTGGCCACCTCCGGTCCGTTGTGTCGTGTCGGTCAGGGCGGCGGTCGCTGCCCGCGCGCCGCTGTCGAGCGACAGCAGCGGCAGGATACCGGTGGTGCCCTGGGCGACGAACACCTTGCGTCCCACCTGCGGCAGGATCTGCTGCATCGTCTCCAGATACATCCGGCGCCGGGTCACCTCCGGCGCCAGGCGGTAGGCCGCCTCGATCATGGCGAACCGCGAGGCCTCACCCTCGGCGCGGTTCACGCGGTCGAGGGCGTACCCCTCGGCTTGCAGAATCGCCTGCTGCGCCTCGCCGCGGGCCCGGGGGATGACGGCGTTATACTCGGCCTCCGCCTCGTTGATCTGCCGCTGGGCCTGCTGCTGCGCCTGGCTGACGTCGTCCCACGACGGTCGGACCGGGTCCGGCGGGTTGACATCCTGCAGCACGACCTGGTCGATGGTGATCCCCATCTGGTACTGGTCGGCCAACGCCTGCAGCCTGACCTCCGCGGCCGTTTCGATATCCTGGCGCCCGACCGTCACCACCTCGGTGACCGTCCGGTCGCCGACCGTTTCCCGCATGACCGCCTCGTTCATCGCGCGGAACGTCTCCTCGAGGCTGCGGACTTTGAACAGGTACTGGTACGGGTCGACGACTCGATACTGGACGATCCACTCGACGACCGCCACGTTCAGATCCCCGGTCAGCATCACCGCTTCGTCGGCGAACCGTCGCTCCTGGGTGGCGAACTCGGTGCGCACACCCGCCTGGACGGTCCGGAACCCAAACTCCTGTTTCAGCTGCCGCTGGACCGGGACCAGCGTCACGGCATCGATGAACGGCAGCTTGAAGCGCAGCCCCGGCTGACGGTCAGGTGGGTTGTACTTCCCGAACCGCAGGACCACACCCACCTCCTCGGCCCCAACCTGATACACGCTACCGAGCGCCGCCACCAGTACGACGACGGCCCCCAGTCCGGCCGCCGCGGTGCGCCAGGGGATGTTGGGTATCTTGAGCCGACTCACGTCGAGGACGGGAAATCTGTCATCCATTTACCTTCTCCTTCTATGAGCGCGAGGCGATCGAGTTCTGTGGGTTGCGCCGGAACACCGCGCGTCCCGGTCAGCCGCTGATGCGAAACAGTACCTGTACTGTAGCCCCAATCGCACCCTGGTCGCTGGACCATTCTGGAGGATCCCGTTCGGGCTCCTGGTAGGACTACGTCGCCGGAAGAGATCTGATTCGGGCGGAAGGTGGGAAGACCGGGAAAAAGGGGCGTCCTCTGGACCTCACCCCAGCCTGCTCCCCCTTCGGCCACACGTGTTCTGCTCAGGGCTGGCAGGGGGAGCGGGAGAAACCGGAGCCTGTTTCCTGACCGCCCGACGCCCGATCGAGCTCTCGCCCCCTCACTTCTTCGTATATTGGTCCCAGTTTCGCGTGGTGCCCGGTGCGCGGTCCGCCTGGAGCACCTGCATCCAGCCCGGATACTCCGACGACAACGCGCTCACCGTGTTCAACCGCTCGAGCTCATCGTCCCTCAGGGCGACGTCGACCGAGCCGAGATTATCGTCGAGCTGCTCGAGCCGCTTGGCCCCGATGATGACGCTGGTCACCGCCGGCTGGTGCAGCAGCCAGGCGAGCGCGATCTGTGCTACCGACACCTCGTGCGCGGTCGCCACCTCGCGCATCACGTCGATGATGTCGTGGCCGCGGGTCTCGTCGACCGGCGGGAAATCGAACTTCGTGCGCCGTGCGTCCGGGTCGGCAGCGCCTTCCCGGGTGAACTTGCCCGACAGGAACCCGCCGGCGAGCGGGCTCCACGGCAGCAGCCCCAGCCCCTGGTCGTCGATGAGCGGGATCATCTCGCGTTCGAGCTCGCGGCCGGCGATCGAGTAGTAGGACTGTGTGCTGATGAACTCCGCCAGCCCGTGCTCTCGCGAGACGCCGAGCGCCTTCATGAGCTGCCAGGCGGTCAGGTTCGAGCACCCGATGTAGCGGACCTTGCCGGCGCGCACCAGGTCGTTGAGCGCGCCGAGCGTCTCCTGGATGTCGGTGTCCGGGTCGTGGCCGTGGATCTGGTAGAGGTCGATGTAGTCGGTGCCCAGCCGGCGGAGGCTGGCGTCACACTCCTGCATGATGTGCACGCGGGACAGCCCGATCTGGTTCGGCCCGTCGCCCATCCGTCCGCGGACCTTGGTGGCCACGATGACGTCCGGCCGCCGCGCGCCGAGCGCCGAGCCGAGCATTTCTTCCGACCGGCCGACCGAGTAGACGTTGGCGGTGTCGAAGAAGTTGATACCGGCATCCAGCGACCGATGGACGAGGGTGTTCGCCTCCTCCTGGCCGAGGGCCCCGATCGCTTCGAACATGCCGACGCCGCCGAACGTCATGGCGCCAAGACAGAGCTCCGAGACATAGATGCCGGTGTTCGCGAGACGACGATAGTTCATGACGGTGAATATCCTTTCCTCGGAAGTCAGAAGTCAGAAGTCAGGAAGCAGGAGAAGCCGGATGGCTGCGCCGCCTGTCTTCAGCGACCTGCTGGATGTCCCCGGTTTCAGGGCGCCCACAGCTTAAGGCCCCGCTGGGCATCGGGTGATCTACCGTTCTGCCCACCGCTCCACGACCCACTGGCCGCCTGCCCGCAGCGGCGTCGCACCCATCTGGAAGTGGCCGACGCCGTCGAGCGGCATGAACGAGACCGTCTGCCCGCGCTCGTCCATTTCTCGTGCGAGCTGTGCTGCCGGCTCGAACGGTACCACCTGGTCAGCGCGGGCGTGGATGATGAAGACCGGCATGTCGCCGACCTGTTCGGCGTCGTCACGGTTAGACCGGGCCGCCATCGGGATCGCCGCGGTGAACAGGTCCGGGTGACGCGCGGCCATGTACCAGGTGCCACGTCCACCCAGGCTGAACCCGGTGACGAGCACGCGATCCCTGTCGATCGTGTATCTCTCCATCACGTCATCGAGGAGCGCCAGGACGCCCCGCTCGCTGGTGGCATTGGCCCAGGAGCGGGCCGGCGCGTCGGGGGCGACGATGATCGCGCCCCAGTCGGAGAGCGCCGGAGCCACGACGCCCCGCAGGAACTGCGTGCCGTAGTAGGGCCCGCGCGACCCCCCTGGATGCAGCGCCAGCACTAGCGGCCGCGGCTCCGCCGGGTCGTAGTCACGCGGAATATAGATGCCGTACGTCACCGTGCCAACGCCCTCGACCTCGAGCGTCGTATCGTGCACACCAGGCTCCAGAGGCGCCTGGACCAACGTGCTGAGCAGGACCGTGCTGAGCAGCCAACGCATCGTCGTCTCCTCACTGTCAGGTGGCCGCCGGATCGAGCCAGACATGTCGTCCACGGCGATGCCTAGCCCCCGCGTCGCGGGGCTGTGAGACAAGCGTTGCTCGCGATGTTGCGCTGGTCGTCGTCTGGGCGGCTCGAGGCGCGGCATCGCGAGCAGCGTCATTATAATCGTTGGGCCCATGACGGTCCGCACCCGCTTTGCTCCCAGCCCCACCGGCTATCTCCATATCGGCGGCGTCCGGACGGCGCTGTTCAACTGGTTGTTCGCTCGCCGGCACGGCGGACAGTTTCTGCTGCGGATCGACGACACCGACGCCGAGCGGAACGTGGCCGAGGCGTTGCGGCCGATCCTGGAGGGGTTCCGCTGGCTCGGTCTCGACTGGGACGAGGGCCCCGAGATCGGCGGGCCGTATGCGCCTTACTACCAGTCGCAGCGGGGCGATCGGTATCGGGCGGAAGTCGAGCGGCTGGTGGCGGGCGGCGCCGCCTACCGCGACTATGCCACCACCGAAGAGATTCAGGCCGAACGCGAGACGGCGCAGCGCGAGCAACGTCGTTTCCTCTACAGCCGGCGCTGGATGGCCGAGACCGACGCGCAGGCGACGGCGTTCGAGGCGGAGGGTCGGCGGGCGATCGTCCGGCTACGCATGCCCCGCGAGGGTCGCTGCGACTTCCACGATCTGGTGCGGGGTGATGTCGCGTTCGAGTGGGCGCTCGAGCAGGACCATGTCGTGCAGCGGGCCGACGGCACCTGTCTGTATCACCTGGCGAGCACCGTTGACGACCACGATTTTGCGATCACCCATGTGATCCGGGCGGTCGAGCACCTGTCGAACACGCCCCGCCAGATCTTCATTGCCACGGCGCTGGGCTACACGCCGCCGGCCTACGCGCATCTGCCGTATGTTGCTGCGCCGGGCAGCGCCGCGAAGCTCAGCAAACGGAAGCTGAGCACGTATCTGCGGCACCACGAGTTCAAGAAGGCATACGACCACGGCGCCGGGATCGCCGAGGCGCAAGGTCTATCCATCACACCCGAGAGCTTCAACCCGGTGGTCGTCGACTTCTACCGCGAGGTGGGGTACGAGCCGGACGCGCTGTTGAACTACCTGCTCCTGCTCGGCTGGTCGCTCGACGATCGGACGGAGACGTTCACTCGCGAGGAGATGATCGAGCACTTCTCGCTCGAACGGATCAATCGTTCGGCGGCGAGCTTCGACCCCCAGAAGCTGCTGGCGTTCCAGGAACGCCGGATGCAGGCGCTGTCGGTCGACGCGCGGGTCGCGCGGGTGTTGCCATTCCTGGAGCGCGGCGGGCTGGTCGGCGCGCCGTCACCCGACGACCAGCAGACGCGGATACGCCAGGTCGTCGAGGCGGCCGGCGACCGGATCAAGGTCGCCGGGGACATCCTCGGTTATCCGGAGTTCTTCCAGGCGGACGATGAGGTCGCGTACGATCAGAAAGCGTTCGACGAGCGGGTGCGCAGGGTGGGGGTCGAGCCGCTGTTGCGCCGTTTTCGCGACCGGCTGGGCACCACCGCGCCGTTCGATGCCGACGCACTGGACCGCGCGATGCACGCGTTCGTCGAGACCGAAGGCGTCCCGATCGCTCAGATCATCCACGCGGTGCGGGTCGCGGTGACCGGCAAAGCGGTCGGTTTCGGCCTGTTCGAGGGGTTGGCGATCCTGGGACGTGATGCCTGCGTCGCCCGTATCGACCGCGCGTTGGCGCGGTTGTCCGCCGCCGCCAAGGCTTCGGCGGATCCGCCATAGCTCGCTGACCGACGACACCGGCGAGCGACGGCGGAGCGTCTAGCAGTCCGTGGTGAAAGTCGTGCGTCGCACTGAGGGTGGCGAAGCGCCGGCCTGGCAAGGCGAGACGAGGGAGCATACCGGCAGTATTCGACCGAGGAACAACGCAGGCAGGGCGGATGCAGCGCCAGCCGAATGCAGCGGGACTGTCACCACGGGTG
>JADFPE010000027.1 GCA_022562495.1 Acidobacteriota bacterium | reverse complement strand
CCGGGCTGGCTTCGCACGGCTAAAGCCGTGCGCCACAACGGGGTGGGCGTCACGACGGGGACGCTCCCCGCTTCTGTGGCGCAGGCCTTCAGGCCTGCGTGGCACGGCGAAGCCGTAGCCTACCGGCGGCGACGAGCTGTTTCAGTTCGGCTGCCCCGGGCAATATCAGTCAGTCGTTCGTCCATCGTGTACTGATCCGAGCCGGACCACAGGTAGTCTTCCGGTCGCTGCACGATTCGGGCTCGAACCGGATTGTTCAGCACGTAGGCGATCGTCGTCAGCACGCTCTCGTCTCGTCGCAGCACACGGTCGTGGTAGCCGGCCTGCCAGAGTCGCGTGTCGGTCGTTCGTGCGTGGTCGAACCCGCTCCGTTGTTTGAACGACGAAACGAAGCCTTGGAGATTCGCGTCAGCGCGTGTGCCCTGCACGACGAGATGGAGATGATCGGGCATCAGGCAGTACGCAAGTACTGCGAGGTGCCACGCCCCGGCGGCTTGGCGAATCTGAGACAGCACCTGCCTGGCGGTCGCCGTCCGAGCAAAGTACCGGCGGCGTGCGTATGTACAGCAGGTGACCAGATAGGTGTGGGCACCGAGGTAGGCGAACCCCGCGGCTCGGCCCGGGCGACGAACGGACATGCCGGTAGCTGAGCAAGTGTCATGCCGCCTGGGGCCAGCCCGATGGGCTGGCTTCGCACGGCTGAAGCCGTGCGCCACACCGGGGACGCTCCCGACTTCTGTGGCGCAGGCCGTCAGGCCTGCGTAGCACGGCGCTTCGCACGGCTGAAGCCGTGCGCCACAACGGGGACGCTCCCGACTTCTGTGGCGCAGGCCGTCAGGCCTGCGTAGCGCGGCGGCGGCGTTACCGCTCCTCTGCCCGCCGCCGCCGGAAGTAGTCCACCTGATACTCGCGCACGTTGCGATTGTGCTCGCTCAGGCTGTCGGCGAAGGCGTGCGACCCGTCGTTCCGGCTCACGAAATACAGGTGGCTGACATCGGCCGGCTGGAGCGCGGCCCGCAGGTCAGCGGCGCCCGGCGCCGCGATCGGGCCAGGTGGCAGACCGGGATACACGTAGGTGTTGTAGGGCGAGTCGAACCGGAGGTTGTCGCGGGTCAGGTTGCCGTCATACACCCCGGCGAGCTGCAACGCGTAGATGACGGTCGGGTCGCACTGGAGCGGCATACGCCGCCGCAGCCGGTTGTTGTAGACCGCCGAGACGAGGGGACGCTCCGCGTCGAGTCCGGTCTCCTTCTGAATGAGCGACGCCAGCGTCACCACCTCGCGGATGGTCAGCTCACGCGCCGCTGCCTGCGCCCGCAGCTCCGCGTCGAAGATCCGCGCGAACTGCGCCACCATCGCCTCGACGAGGTCATCGGCCGTCGCGTCGCGTGGCAGCGCGTAGGTCTCCGGAAAGAGATAGCCCTCGAGATCCGTCGCCTCGGGGTCCAGCGCTTCGACCAGCTCGGCACGCGCGCTGGCCGCCTGAAAGGCCTCGGCCGTGCCGAACCCGGAACGCCCGAACAGGTCGGCCATCTCGCGCCGGGTCAACCCCTCGGGAAAGGTGATCGGCCGGAGGTGGACCTGGCCGCGCGCCAGGATGTCCACCACCGCCATCGCCGACACCGCGTCGGCGAACCGGTACTCTCCCGCCTGCAGCAGACGGTCGCGCCCGCTGCGCCACAGCGCGATCCTGAAAGTGCGCTCGTCTGAGACGACACCGGCGGTGGCCAGCTGCCGCCCAATGTCTCGGGTCGATGTGCCCGACGGGATGTCGACGAAGACCTCGGCGCCCGGATACCCCCGATGCGGCTCATCCGCACGGTCGTACAACCGCTTGACGCCGTAGCCGAGCGCGCCAGCCGCCAGGAGCACCAGCAGGCCGAACACCGCCAGGGCCTTTCTCATTGCTCGCGATCACCTGCTGATAACGTGCCGCCTCGTTCGTCCTGAGAGCGACCCGTGGTGGCCCGTACCCCGGCCCTCTCCTCCCGTCGACCACGTCTGCTCCGCTCAGGGCAGCCAGAGGAAGAGGGAGGAACCGGAGCGCTCGCACCGGGCTTCTCCCCTTCACCCAGCGTCACGCCACTGACGACAAAGTCGGCGGAGCCCACCAGCTAGCTTCTGTCTTCTGCCTTCTGCCTTCTGCCTTCTCGTGCGTCCAGTTGTGCGTCCAGATAGTCCTGCAGCATGATCGCGGCAGCCGCAGCATCCAGCCGCGCCTTCCGCTTGCGCCAGTCCCGCTCCCGCAGCGCCAACCGCTGCTCCGCCTCGACACTGGTCAGCCGCTCGTCCTGCAGCGTGACCGGCAGACCGGTCTGCTGCTCGAGCGCGCTGGCGATCGCCCTGACCCGAACCGCGCGTTCATGAGGCCGGCCATCGAGGTGCAGCGGCAGCCCGACCACGATGCCGGCGAGCGCACCGTCGTCGTCGTCGCCCAGCTCCCGCAGCAGCGCCACGAGCCGGCCCACGACCTCGGGCACCGACCCACCACCGCGGACCGTGCGCCATGGTGTCGCCAGCGTCCCCGATCGATCGCTGAGGGCGAGACCGATCCGCCGCCGGCCCAGGTCCAGAGCGATCACCCGCACGCGCATAGCGTAACAGCCCGTGGCGAAAGTCCAGCATCGCACCGATTCCGCCGCAAGCGAGCCGCCGCCCCATGATATGATTGACTGTTCTTGCTGTGCCTGAACGACTCATGCTGGCTTCACCCACGCGCCTCCCGTCGCGTTCCCGCGTCGTGTTCGCAGTGGCCCTGCTCGGCGGTAGCCTCGTATGGCCGCCCTGGTCAGCAGCCCGCGATGAAAGTCCAGCTGCATTCGACCGGCGCTGCATCCCGGCTGGCTGCGTTACTTCTCGGTCGAATACTGCCGGTATGCTCCCTCGGCGCGCCTTGCCAGACGGGCCCATCACCGGTCTCGGTGCGGCGCAGGACCTTCACCACGGACTGCTAGCAGCCCGCGGCGAACAGCAGCAGACCGGCGCGTCCCCATCGGCAGAGCAGCAGCGTGTCGAGCGGCTGACCCAACGCGCCACGGACCGGGTGCGCGCGCTGCAGACCGAGGCTGACGAGCTGGCGTCACGCGAACGCGCCCTGCTCGAGGAAATCCGACGGCTCGATATCGACCGGCAGATCAAGGCGGAGGAGCTCGCCGTGATCGACGGCGACCTTGCCGAAACGACCGGCCAGCTCGAGGACACGACGACACGGATGGCCGGCCTCGAACGCGAGGCCGATGCGCAGCGTTCCCTGGTCGAGGCCCGTCTGGTCGCGCTCTACAAGATGGGGGCGCCGCGGTATGCGCGGCTCCTGCTGGGTGTCGGCGATCTCCGCGCGATCGGCCGGAACTACCGGCTGATCGGGTCGCTGGCTCGACGCGATCGAGAACAGTTCGAGGACCATCGTCAGACGATGGCCGACCTGCAGGCGTCGCGCGCAACACTCGAGACCCGGCAGGTCGAGGTCGCCGCGCTGCGGGACGCCGCGCGCGCGGCGCGGCAGGCGCTGGATCGCACCATCGCGTCCCAGACGGCCCTGGTGGAGGAAATCGATACCCGCCGTGATCTCACCGCGCAGCTGGCGGGCGAGCTCGAGGCGGCGCAGCAACGCCTCGAGACGGCGCTGGCCGAGCTCGCTGCCGGCGCCTCGCCGGCGGCGTCGACGACGGCGCTGGCGCTGCCGCTCCGACCGTTTCGCGGCCAGATCGAGCCACCGGTGCCAGGTGAGGTCACCGTGCCGTTCGGCACACGGCGGCCGCCCGAGTTCGGCACCACGCTCGCCGGCGGCGGGATCGAGTTCGCGGTCACCCCCGGCGAGCCGGTATACGCCATTCACGAGGGCGAGGTGGTGTCCGTCGGCACCTTCGAGGGGCTGGGTACGCTGGTCATCGTGTCCCACGGCGACCAGGCGTTTTCGCTCTACGGCTATCTGGCGGCGCTGGCGGTCCATGAGGGCGTCCGGGTCGACCAGCGAGCAGAGCTGGGAACCGCCGGGGTCTCACCCACCGGCACCCCCGCCGTCTACTTCGAGCTCCGGATCGACGGTCTGCCGGTCGATCCGGTAGAATGGCTCAAGCCATAGCTCTGGCACGCATTCGTGCCGGGCAGCCCTCGTGGCGAGTCTGGGCCACGCCAGGTTCGGCAATTCAGGATCAGGCGCGTGAGTCACGACCACGCGTGTATCCACAGGAGAGGTCCTCGGCGTCATGACCGACCGCACCCGTTTCGTCATTCTCATGGTGACGGCGCCGATTCTCGCCTACACGCTCGTGGGCGGGCTGCTCGGTCGGGTCGTGGCCCGGGAGGACACCTATCGTCACCTCCGGGTCTTCGAGGACGTGGTGTCGCTCGTGACAGACAACTACGTCGAGCCGATCGACCCAGCGCGTATCATGCAAGGCGCGTTGTGGGGCCTCGCGGAGGGACTCGACCCCGAGAGCACGTACCTGACTCCCGACGACGTCGTCCAGTACGAGGCGGACGACGTGAGCGGCGAGGTCGGCGTCGGCCTGGTGCTGACGCGTCAGTACTACATTCAGGTCGTGGCTGCGCGAGAGGGGTCGCCCGCAGCGGCAGCAGGTCTGCGGCCTGGCGACTACATCCGGGCGATCGATGACGCCCCGACGCGCATCATGTCCACCGTGCGGGGACGCCAGCTCCTGCGCGGGGCACCGGGGTCGACCGTGACACTGACCGTCATTCGCGGCAACGCCACCGAACCGGTGGAGGTGGAGCTGCGGCGCGACGGTGGGCGGTCGGCCAACGTGACCAGTCGCCTGGTGGCGCCGGGGGTGGGGTATCTGCGAATTGCCGAGTTCGATGACACGACCGCCGATGCCATCGAGGCGGCTGCAGGGACGCTCGAACGGCAGCGTGCCGAACGCCTGCTCATCGACCTACGCGGCACCGCCACCGGGACGTTCGCGTCCGGCATCGATGCGGCCCAGCTGTTCACCGACGCCGACACCCTGGTCATCCGCGAGTCCGCCACCGAGCAGGAACCGGTGAACCGGGTCACCCGGGAGCCGTCCATCGCCTGGCCGGTCGTGATCATCACCAATCCCGGCACCGCCGGCGCAGCCGAGCTGTTCACCGCGGTGCTGACCGACACCGGCCGGGCCGAGACGGTGGGGCTGCGCACGGCCGGCCGCGCCGCGGAGCAAACCCTCGTCCGTCTCCCCGATGGCGGCGGCCTGCTCCTGTCGTCGACACGGTATCTGACCGCGTCCGGCGAGCCGATCCACCGCGTCGGTGTGGAACCTACCGTGGTCGTCCCGGGACCGGCGGTCGAGCTGGGACAAGCGGTGGCCGACCCCGACGAAGACCCGGTGCTGGACCGGGCACTCGAGCATCTCGTCGCGATGCCCACCGCGTAGTGCGCCCTGGCCGACCGCGGGCATGTCGTCCGGCCCGCCTTCCGCATTGACTGACTTTTTGAGAGGTTGCTATACTGCGAGGCTCCGTAACACGTGTGTTTGAAAGACTTTGCCCTCAATAGGCGCGTAGCTCAGACTGGTTAGAGCGCCTGCTTGACACGCAGGAGGTCGGCGGTTCGAGTCCGCCCGTGCCTACCACCCCGCCGCCTAGCTGGTTTCAAGCGTGACGATGATGGATCAGGTGACCGTGACCTTGCCCGATGGCTCCACGCGGCAGATGCCGATGGGGACACCCGTGCGCGAGGTCGCCGCGTCCATCTCGCCTCGGCTCGCCGCGGCGGCGCTGGCCGCCGCCGTCGGCGACCGTGTCGTCGATCTGACGCACCCGCTCGAAGAGGATGCGAGCGTCCGGATCATCACGAAGGACGGACCGGAAGCGCTCGAGCTCTATCGCCACAGCACCGCGCACCTGCTCGCCGCCGCGGTCACCAGCCTGTTCCCGGAGGCGCAGTGCGGCATCGGGCCGCCGACCGAGGACGGCTTCTTCTACGACTTCGTGGTGGACCGTCCCTTCGTCCCGGAGGATCTCGAAGCGATCGAGGCCAAGATGCGCGAGCTCGCGTCGCTGGACCTAGCCTACGAGCGCAAGATGATGTCGAAGGCGGAGGCGAAGCGCTACTTCGCCGACCGGGGCGAGCCACTGAAGGTGCAGCTGATCGAGGAGAAGGGCGGTCCGATCGTCTCGTGCTACACCATCGACGGCGTGTTCATGGACTTCTGCACCGGCCCGCACGTGCCGTCCAGCGGCGTCCTGAAGGCGTTCCGCGTGTTGACGAGCTCGAACGCCTACTGGAAGGGGGATGCGAAGAACCAGCCGATGCAGCGGATCTATGGCACGGCGTTCTTCACCAACAAGGCGCTCGAGGAGCACCTGACCCGCCTCGAGGAGGCGAAGAAACGCGACCACCGCAAGCTGGGGCGTGAGCTCGGGCTGTTCACCTTCCATAAGTGGGCGCCGGGTGCGACCTTCTGGCTCGCCCACGGCACGACGCTGTGGAACCTGCTGGCCGAGTACATGCGTGCGATGTTGTTCCCCGAGGGATACGTCGAGATCCGGACGCCGCTGGTGTTCAACAAGCAGCTATGGGAGACATCTGGGCACTGGGAGCACTACCGGGAGCACATGTTCCTGGTGGAGTCGGAAGGCGAACCCTATGGCCTGAAGGCGATGAACTGCCCCGGCCACATGCTCGTGTTCGCCAGCGAGGTGCGCAGCTACCGCGACCTCCCGATCCGCTATTACGACCAGAGTGTGCTGCATCGCAACGAGGCGTCCGGCGTCCTCGCCGGGCTGACCCGCGCACGGCAGTTCTGCCAGGACGACGCCCACTGCTTCGTCACCCGCGAGCAGATCGGGGACGAGGTCGAGCGACTGCTGCGACTGGTCCAGCGGGTCTACGCCGACTTCCGGCTCGACTTCTCGGTGGAGCTCTCGACCCGGCCGGAGACGTTCCTGGGCGACACCAAGACCTGGGACCAGGCCGAGCACCAGCTCGAGCAGGCACTCGAGGCGTCCGGCCAAGCCTATGTCGTCGCCGAGGGCCAGGGCAATTTCTACGGCCCCAAGATCGACTTTCACGTCATCGACGCCATCGGCCGCAACTGGCAGTGCGCCACGATCCAGCTGGACTACCAGCTGCCCGAGCGGTTTCAGCTCAAGTACATCGGCACCGACAACGCCGAGCATCGCCCGGTCGTCATCCACCGGGCGATCTTTGGGAGCTTCGAACGGTTCATCGCCCTGCTCATCGAGCACTACGCTGGCGCGTTTCCACTGTGGCTGGCGCCGGTGCAGACCATCATCGTGCCGATCGCCGACCGGCACGGCGACTATGCAGAAACGGTCGCCACACGTCTGCGCGAGGCGGGACTGCGTGTCGAAGTCGATGCCCGACAGGAAAAAATGGGGTATAAGATCCGTGAGGCGCAGTTGCGGAAGATCCCGTATATGCTGGTCACCGGCGACCGC
Source organism: Acidobacteriota bacterium (assembly GCA_022562495.1). GTDB lineage: Bacteria > Acidobacteriota > Vicinamibacteria > Vicinamibacterales > UBA8438 > NP936. The sequence continues at coordinate 21,210 of JADFPE010000027.1, read as the reverse complement.
GAGGCGGCTGACAATGCCGTCGCGGTGCGGCACAGGACCGACGGGGACCAGGGGGCATGCGCGGTGGACGCCTTCATTGCCAGCGCCCTCGCCGAGGTTCGGCGGCGGAGCTAGCAGTCAGCTGGCCGCTCCCCTCAGGGAGGGAGAAACTGGAGTATCGTTTCGAGAGCCTGCGTCACTAGCAAAGGGGGACACTATCGCTTTTTTTCGAGGTCAACGCCGCGAGGTGCGGACGCGCACGAACGAGCGGATCCGCGTTCGGGAAATCCGCGTCATCGACGACGCGGGCGAACAGCTCGGCATCATGTCGCCCCACCAGGCGCTCGCGATCGCAAGGGAGCAGGGTCTCGACCTGGTCGAGATATCGCCGACGGCGACACCGCCCGTGTGCCGGATCATGGACTACGGGCGCTACCACTACCAGGAGCAGAAACGCAGCCGAGAGGCGCGCAAGAACCAGAAGGCGATCGAGCTGAAGGAGATCAAATTCCGCCCGAAGGTGGACGAGCACGACTACAACTTCAAGAAACGGCACATCGAACGCATCGTGGGCGAAGGCGACAAGGTGAAGGCCACGATCTTCTTCCGGGGCCGCGAGATGGCGCATCCGGACATCGGGCGCCGCATCCTCGAGCGGCTCGTTGAGGACCTCGAGGGCATCGCCATCGCCGAGACGCGCCCGAGCAAGCAAGGCAATCAGATGCACATCATCCTGTCCGCCGTCGCTGGCTCGAAGAAGCGGCAGGGTGGATAACGCGAGAGTCTCGAGAAGTCAGGAGGCGGGAGACAGAAGCAGCCGGCCTGTCCCGCCGGAGCCTTGGCGAGGGCGGAAGGGCTTCGCCTCTAGTAATTCAATTACCGGGAGAGTGTCGACATGCCGAAGATGAAGACGCACCGCGGAGCTGCCAAGCGGTTCAAGACGACGGCCACTGGCAGGATCATGCGGAGCAAGTCCAACAAGCAGCACATCCTGACCAGCAAGACGACCAAGCGGAAACGCGGTCTGCGCCAGCGGACCGAGATCTCCCCAGGGGACGCTCGGCGGGTCCAACGGATGTTGCCGAACGGTTAGGACTCGGAGAAACACAGGAGTCAGCAGGCAGAAGGTAGAAGGCAGAATGACGCAGGTCGGCGTCGCCAACAGCAAGCAACGCGGCGGCAGCCCGCCGGTGCTCTTCTGACTTCTGACTTCTAAGGACACAGGGAGGTCTCTCATGCCTCGAGTCAAGCGCGGGTCGGTCCGACGCGCGAAACGCAAGAAGGCGCTGGCCCGCACCAAAGGGTTCTACGCCACCAAGAGCAAGCTGTATCGCGCGGCAAAGGAGGCCGCCGACAAAGCGCTGGAATACGCCTATGTCGGTCGGCGACTGCGGAAGCGTGACTTCCGCCGTCTCTGGATCGTGCGGATCAACGCGGGCGCGCGGCAGCACGGGTTGAGCTACAGCCAGTTCATGAACGGTCTGTCGGCCGCGGGCGTCACGCTCGACCGCAAGAGCCTCGCCCAGCTGGCCGCGACCGAACCCACCGCCTTTGCCCACCTGGCTACCCAAGCCAAGGACGCGCGGGCCGCCGCGGCGGCGTAGAGCACGTGCGTTCAGGAGACAGGAGGCAGGAGACAGGAGAAGCCGGCGGGCTTCGCCGCATGCTTCAGCACTCCGCTACGGGTCCGCGCAAAAACACGTTCCCAGTTAGGGCGTCGAGGCGCCCGGCTGGCCAGGCGCGAAGCGGGAGCATACGGGCAGTATTCGACCGACGAGCAACGCCGCCAGGCGGGATGGATCGGCGGCCGAACATGGGACGTGAATCTTGCGCGGGCCCTCAGGATTCGAGGACCTGTCTCAGGGCAGAGGGCAGCCTGCTCCCGATCCCTACACGCCGACGCTCGCTCGGCGACAACCCGTCGGCCGTGCGCCCGGCCGGACGCCCGTCACCAACGCGACGCCATGACCGCCCCGACCGACATCGACGCCATCCGCGCAGCGTTCCAAGCCGATCTGGGGGCGGTCGCGACCGAGGCGGACCTGCAGACGGTGCGGGACCGGTATCTCGGGCGTAAACAGGGCGCGGTGGCGGCGCTGATGAAGTCGATGGCCAGCGCGCCCACTGCGGACCGACCCGCGCTCGGCAAGGCCGCCAACGAGCTGAAGCGCGAGATCGATCAGGCGCTCGCGACCCGGCGACAGACGCTCGAGGCGTCGGCCCGGCCGGCCGGGGGCGTGGACGTGACCCTGCCGGGACGCGAGACGCCGTTCGGACGACGTCACCCCCTCACCTTGATCCGCGAGCAAGTCGAGTCGATTTTCGGGGCCATGGGATTCGAGACCCTCCAGGGCCCGCAGGTGGAAGACGACTATCACAACTTCGAAGCGCTCAACATGCCGCCGGACCACCCGGCGCGCGACATGCAAGACACGTTTTATCTGGACCGACCGATGCCGGGCGCCGGCGGGACGCCGTCCACGCACCCGGCCACACTGTTGCGCACGCATACGTCGGGCATGCAGATCCGCTACATGGAGACACATCAACCGCCGGTGCGGATTATCGCGCCCGGAGTGGTGTACCGCCGTGACACCCCCGACCTCACCCACTCGCCGATGTTCGTGCAGGTCGAGGGGTTGCTGGTCGGCGAGGGAATCACGATGGCCGATCTGAAGGGCACGCTCGTCGCCTTCCTGCAGGCCTTTTTCGACGCCGACACGCGGGTCATGTTCCGGCCCAGCTTCTTCCCCTACACCGAGCCGAGCGCCGAGGTCTTCATCAGTTGCGTGTTCTGTGACGGCACCGGCTGCCCGGTGTGCAAGAAGACCGGCTGGCTCGAGATTCTCGGCTGCGGCATGGTGCACCCTGCCGTGTTCGAAGCGGTCGGCTACGACCCGGAGCGCTACACCGGATGGGCCTTCGGTCTCGGCATCGACCGGGTCGCCCTGCTCAAGCATCGCGTGGAAGACATCCGTCTCTTCTACGACAACGATCTGCGGCTGTTGGAGCAGTTTCCCCATTGAGAATCCTGGTCTCGTGGTTGCGGGAGCTCGTCACACTGCCGGTCGGATCTGGCAGCCCTGACAGCCCGGTCACGATAGCTGCGCTGGCTGACACATTGACGATGCGCGGCTTCGAGGTCGGCGCGGTCGAGCCCTGGCCGGCCGGGCCGGCCAACCCGGCCGGCCAGCCCGGCAACAGCGAACCGCCCGACGCCGTGCTCGATCTCGAGATCACGACCAACCGCCCGGACTGTCTGTCGGTGCTCGGCATCGCGCGCGAGGTCGGCACCATCTATGGCACAGACCTGCGGATGCCAGCACTGTGGCCGGACGACGACGACCAGCGGGACCCGATCGCCGTCACGATCGAGGACGCTGACCTGTGCCCCCGCTATGTGGGCGCGCTGGTGGATGTCGAGGTCGGGCCGTCGCCGCGCTGGCTGGCGGCGCGACTCGAGGCAGCCGACGTCCGGCCGATCAACAACGTCGTTGACGTGACCAACTACGTCATGCTCGAGCTCGGCCACCCGCTGCACGCGTTCGACCTCGACCGCCTCGCCGGCCCAGAAATCCGGGTGCGACGTGCACGGGCCGGGGAAACGATCCGGACCCTCGACGGCGCACAGCGACGGCTCGAACCGGAGATGCTGGTGATCGCCGACGCCGAACGGGCGCAGGCGGTGGCCGGCGTGATGGGCGGCGCCGACTCGGAGGTCAGCGGCACGACCCGGACGATCGTCCTGGAGGCGGCGTATTTCAACCCGATCTCGGTTCGCCGCACCGGCAAGCGGATCGGGCTCTCGACCGACGCGTCGTATCGCTTCGAACGTGGCGCGGATGTCGAGGCGCCGGTGAGGGCGATCGCGCGCGCGCGCCAGCTGCTGGCCACCATCGGGGCGGGACAGCCCCGCGGGCCGGCCGTCGACCGGTACCCGACACCGCCGGCACCGATTGTCGTGCGGCTCCGGCATCATCGCATCGGTCATCTGCTGGGCCTGACGATCGACGCGGCGTTCGTGGCGCCGACCCTGACCCGCCTCGGATTCGACCCGCAGCTGGAGCCGGCGACCGACCCGCCGGTCTGGCGCGTGACGGTGCCGACGTTCCGCGTGGACGTGAGCCGCGAAGAAGACCTGATCGAGGAGGTCGCGCGGCACCACGGCTACGACCGGCTGCCAACCACCTTCCCGGCACTGACGCAGCCGGCGCCGCCACCCGGGCCCTGGCGGGCGCGCGACCATCTGGTCCGGCAGTTACTGACCGGGTGCGGCTTCTCCGAAGCGATTACCTACGGCTTCATCGAACGCGCGCCGGCATTGGCGATCCACCCGGACGCACAGGACATCGTAGCGCTGCGGAATCCGCTGTCGGAGAAGGGCGCCGTGCTGCGGCCGTCGCTGCTGCCGGGTCTGGTCGACTCGCTGATCCACAACCGGAGACGCGAGCGGCAGGACATCCGGCTCTTCGAAGTTGGCAGCCAGTTTCGTCACGGCGACGGCGAGACCCCGGCGCTGGCGCTGGTGATGACCGGCGACGCGGTCGCGCGCCACTGGAGCGGCCCCGAGCGAAAGACGGACCTCTTCGACCTGACCGGTGTGATCGCGCGGCTGTGTGAGGGGTTCGGCGGCGTCGCTACGTTCGAGCCCGATACCGCCGGTCATCTGGTGCCGGGGCGGACCGCGAGCGTGCGGCTGCGGGTCGCAGACCAGACGACGGTGCTGGGCACGGTCGGCCAGCTCGACCCGGGGTTCGCGCACACGCGAGGGCTGACCGGATCCGACGCCGTCTATGTGGCCGAGCTCGACCTGCGGCCGCTGACGACCGACCGGTTCGACCACCTGCAGGCAACCCCGGTGCCACGCTATCCGTCAATCACGCGGGATCTCTCGGTCGAGATCGACGACGCCTTGCCTGCCGTCCGGGTTCGTGACACGATCCGGGCGGCGGCCGGACCGGCGCTGGTCAGCATCAACGAAATCGACCGATACCAGGGCCCGGGCATCGCCGCCGGGGCCGTGAGCCTGTCGATGCGTCTGACGTTCCGCGCGCCGGATCGGACGCTCACCGACACCGAGGTGCAGGCAGCGACCGACGACGTCGTGCGGGCGCTCGCGCGGGCTCATCGGGCGAAGCTGAGATAGCAGAAGGAGCCGTTGCATGGTGAAGACGACGTCATCCGTCGGTCTCGAGCCGTTCGACCGGCTGGCCGACAAGGTCCAGTCCCTGGTCGGGGTGCTCGAACGCACCCGTGCGGAGCTGACCCGCACGGCTGAGGACAACGCCCGCCTGTCCCGCGAGGTCGACGCCCTGCGCACCCAGTTGGCAACCGCTGAGGGGCAGGGCGCCCAGGCGCAGAGCCTCCGGGCAGAGCGCGACCAGATTCGCACGCGGGTCACCGAGATGCTCGAACAACTCGAGGGACTGAGTCTGTAGGAAGCCGCCCGGAGGAGACAGCCCGCCTTCGCCAAGGCTTCGGCGGGGAGAGATCTCACGGCCCACACCACACGGTCGAGACACGGAGAAGCGCATCAGTGGCCGATGACCTGTCGCGCATCGTGACCGTCGAGATCATGGGTCAGCGCTACCCGATCCGGAGCGCGCTCGACATCGAGTACATCACCCATCTGGCCAACTACGTCGACGAGAAGATCCAGTCGGCGACGGAACTCTCGACCGGCGGAGACACGGTCCGGATTGCGGTGCTGGCCGCTCTCAACATCGCCGACGAGTACTTCCGTGCGCGGGACGCCCGGGCCCATCTCGGTGACGATCTGCAGAAATGGGCCACCGAGATCGAACAGATGGTGGACCGGGCCCTCGAGCAATTCGGGTGACCTGCCCGAACCGCCACGGCCGAGCCGCCGCCGACGCCGACTTGCTCCCCCGCCCGGGTTCGGTCTAAAATGAGGGCACGTGAGCGGTAAGGACAGGCAGTCACGCTCTGCCGCGTGTGTTGACTGGCAGTTTGGCGGCCATGTGAATTATAGGTTCCCTGCAGTGTTTGTGATGGCTCCGGAGGCTCGTTTGAGCCAACGCTATACCCAAGAGAGCTGCGATGTTTCGTGGTGTGCACGCCTCTGCGTGAGGTAGCCTGAAGCGAAACTGGTTCAACCAAGAGCGGCTCCACCTGCATTGAGCAGGTTCATCCGACCTCCCCACACGGCAATGCGGGGCTTTTCACCATCCCTCTCCAGGCGTCGCCGTTCGCCGGCTCGTCCCTGACCGCCCCCGAGCCGCCGAACCGGTGCCTCCCGTCGAGGGGTGCCGTCGCGCGCCGGTTGTCTGCCGCCGCCCGCCGAGCCCCGGCCATTCCAGCCGCGGGTTCCGAAAGGAACACGCATGGATGCCACCATCATAGGGGCCGCGATCGCCGCATTCGTCGCGGCAGCGACGGTCTTCGCCATCTGGGTCGCCACCCGGAAATGGACCGCGGCGCACACGATCGGTCGCGCCCAGGAAGAGGCGTCGCGACTGGTCCGCGACGCCGAGCGACACGCGGAGACCCTGCGAAAGGAAACGGAACTCGCCGCCAAGGAACGGGCACACGCGCTGTTGCAGGACAGCGAGGATCAGTCCCGGGAGCGCCGCCGAGAGCTGGAGTCCATCGAGCAACAGCTCGCCCGGAAGACACAGGAGCTGAGAGAGCACGACCGCGAAGCGAAGCAGATCGACACCACGCTGCGCGAGCGGGAGCAACACGCCGCCGAGCGGGAGCGGTCGCTCGCCGCGGAGATGCAGCGCTGCGAGGAACTGACACGCGAGCAGCAACAGGCGCTGCAGCGGGTCTCCGGACTGACGGCCGACGCGGCGAAACAGCTCGTCATCAAGCAGATCGAGCAAGACGCCCGACATGACGCCGCACACCTTGTCAAGCGCCTCGAAGCCGAGGCGCGCGAAACGGCCGCCGAGAAGGCCAAGCAGATCATCACCCAGGCCATCCAGCGCAGCGCCCCGGAGCATGCCATCGAGACCACCGTGTCGGTGGTCGACCTGCCCAGTGACGACCTGAAGGGACGGATCATCGGCCGTGAGGGCCGCAACATCCGGACACTGGAACAGACCACCGGGGTCGAGCTGATCGTCGACGACACCCCCGGCGCCATCATCCTCTCGAGTTTCGACCCGTTCCGCCGCGAGATCGCGAAGCAGGCGATCGAGCGGCTGGTCGCCGATGGGCGAATCCACCCGGCGCGGATCGAGGAGGTCGTCGAGAGGGTGAAGGCGGAGCTCGACGAGTTCGTCCTCAAAGAGGGCGAGGCGGCCGCCTTCGAGCTCGGGATCTTCGACATGCACACGGAGATCCACAAGCTGATGGGGCGCCTGAAGTTCCGCACCAGCTATGGGCAGAACGTGTTGAGCCACTCGATGGAGGTCGCGTATCTGGCCGGGATCATGGCGCGGGAGCTCGGGCTCGACGCCCACACCACGATCCGGGCGGCGTTCGTGCACGACATCGGCAAGGCGATCGACCGCGACCTGCAAGGCACCCACCTGACCCTCGGCATCGACTTCCTCCGGCAGCACGGCGAAAGTAAGGCGGTGGTCGACGCGATGGCGGCACACCACATGGACATCGACTGGCCGTCACTCGAGTCGATGCTCGTGCAGGCCGCCGACGCGATCTCGGCCGCCAGACCGGGCGCCCGGCGAGACATCCTCGAGTCCTACATCAAGCGGCTGGAAAAACTGGAGGGGATTGCCGATTCCTTCAAAGGCGTGTCGAAGGCGTTCGCGCTGCAGGCCGGACGCGAGATCCGCATCATGGTCGAGAGCGAGACGATCAGCGACGAAGAAGCGATCTGGCTGTCGAAGGACATCGCGAAGCGGATTGAGCTCGAGCTCCAGTACCCAGGCCAGATCAAAGTGACGGTCATCCGCGAGACACGGGCGGTGGATTACGCTCGCTAGCGACGCTGCGTATCGCTAGACGGCTTTTCTCACAGCCCCGCAATAGATCGTGACGATTTCGGACATGTCTAGCCTCCCCACGCTGGCCGCCGGTGTCACGGTCGGCGACCTCGGCGAAGCCGCGCTGATCGACCGGATTCGGCGCCGCGTGCCGCCCGCGCCAGACTGGGTGACGACCGGTATCGGCGACGATGCGGCGGTCATCGAACCGGCGCGCGGCACCCTCGACGTCGTGACCACCGACACGCTCGTCGAGGGGATCCATTTCGAGCGATCGTTCGTCTCGGCCGCCGACCTGGGATACAAGACCCTCGCGGTCAATCTGAGCGATCTCGCCGCGATGGGCGCGACGCCGCGTGTCGTGGTGCTCTCGCTCGTGCTCCCGGCGGCGATGGCGGCCGCCGATCTGGACACGCTGGTCGGTGGTGTCCTGACGCTGGCCAACCGGCATCAGGTCGCGCTGGTTGGCGGCAACATCACCCGGTCGAGTGGTCCGCTGGTGCTGGGGATGACGGCGATCGGCGCGGTCAGACGCCGACGCGTGCTGACACGCGCCGGCGGTCGGCCCGGCGACGAGCTGTGGGTGACCGGCACACTCGGCGGCGCCGCCGCCGGACTCGCCTGCCTGCAGCGGGACCCGGCCGGCCCACCGGAGGCAGACGGCGACCTGGCCGGCTGTGTCGAGCGATACCGGCGTCCGGAGCCACGTGTCCGGATCGGGACGTTGCTGGGGCGAAATCGCGCAGCTCGCGCTGTGGTCGACCTGAGCGACGGCCTCGGTGACGGTCTCCGGCAACTCACGCAGGCGTGTCACGTGGGTGCGGTCGTGGACGGGGCGGCGGTGCCGATCGACACGGGCGCCCGCCGGTGGTTCGAAACCCAAGGTCTGGACCCGCTCGACGCCGCCCTCGCCGGTGGCGACGACTACGAGCTGCTCGTCGCCGTGCCCCGCGCGCACCGTCGCCGCTTCGCGGCCGTCCGCCGTCTCGCTCGCGGGGTCCCGATCACACGCATCGGCGAGCTGACAACGGACACGGCGCTGGTCCTACGTACCCGGGACGGCGACCGGCCGCTACCCCCGGGTTACCAACACTTCGAAACCGCCCACGCGCCCCCGGCCCCGTCCTAGCGCTAGCGAGGCTCCGCCTCAGACCAACGTCATTCAAGGCGTCTAACCGCCCGTGCGTTGCCTCTGTGGCGCAGGCCTTCAGGTCTGCGAGGCAAGGCTGAAGCCTTGCCCCACAACACCTCACACCTCCCGCGCGGCCTCCCTGGCCGCCGTAGCTCGCTGGTCGATCATCGTCAGCGAGCGAAGGCGGCTTCCTGGTCGCGGTACTGGAGCTGATACAGGGTGAAATACAGCCCCCGCTTCGCGAGCAGCTCCTGATGACTGCCGGTCTCGCGCAGCCGGCCCTTGTGGAAGACCAAAATGGCGTCCATGCCCTGAACGGTGGACAACCGGTGGGCGATGGCGATCGTCGTGCGACCGGACATCAGCACGCGCAAGGCGTCCTGAATCAGCAGCTCGGTATCGGTGTCGATGCTCGAGGTCGCCTCGTCGAGGATCAGCACCAATGGCTGGTGCGCCAGTGCACGCGCGAACGAGAGCAGCTGGCGCTGACCGACCGAGAAGGTCGCACCACGCTCCGCCACCGCGCTGTCGAAGCCGTCCGGTAGCGACGCGATGAACCGGTCGGCGTGGACGGCGCTCGCCGCGCGGCGCACGTCGGCGTCGGAGATGGCGTCGCTGCCAAGCCGGATATTGTCGGCCACCGTACCGGAGAACAGATAGCCATCCTGCAGCACGAGCCCGAACCGGGACCGCAGCGCCGTGAGCGACACCTCGCGGATGTCCACTCCGTCGATGGTGATCCGCCCGCGAGTGACGTCATAGAACCGCATCAGCAGGTTGATGAGCGTGGTCTTCCCCGCCCCGCTGGCGCCGACCACGCCGACCCGCTGGCCGGGCGCCACATCGAACGTCACGTCCTCGAGCACGTACTGGTCGTCGCGGTAGGCAAACCACACGTGCTCAAAGCGAATGTGCCCGGGCCCCGTCAGGGTCGACACCGGTGGCACCGATGTCCGGGGGCTCTCGACCGAGACCGGGGTATCGAGCAGGGCGAAGATCCGCTCCGACGAGGCCATCGCGGCTTGCAGCAGGTTGAACTTCTCGGACAGATCGCTGATCGGCCGGAAGAATCGCTGCGAGTACAGCACGAAGGCCACGAGCGACCCGAGCTCCAAGGTGCCCTGCAACGTCCAGCCCCCGCCGAACCAGATGATCGCGGCGATCGCCAGCGCACCGAGGACCTCGATCGCCGGATAGAACACGGCGTAATAGAAGATGGACGCGAGGTTCGCGTCCCTGTGGCCCTGGTTGATCGCGTCGAACCGGTCGAAGTGCCGCGCCTCCCGGCGGAAGAGCTGCACCGTGGCCATCCCGGTGATGTTCTCCTGCAGGAACGCGTTGATCTGCGCGATCCAGCCGCGCACCTGCCGGTAGGAGTGCCGCGCGTTGCGGCGGAACCACTGGGTCACCAGCGCGATCAACGGCAGGACCGACAACGCGACGATCGCCAGCCGCCAGTCCATGACGACCAGCACGATCGCGATACCGCCGAGCATGAAGATGTCGCGGAAGGCGGACACGACCCCCGAGGCGAACAGGTCGTTCAACGCATCGACGTCGGTGGTCACCCGTGTCATCAGGCGGCCGACCGGGTTCCGGTCGTAGAAGGCCACGTCGAGACGCTGGAGATGCTCCTGGATGCGCATCCGGAGATCGAAGATGATGCGTTGCCCGGTGACCTGTAACGTGTAGGTCTGGGCGTACTCGAGGACATAGGAGACCACCAGGACGCCCAGAAACAGAAGTGCCAGCGTGTCGAGACCGTCGAGCTCGCCGGTGATGATGTGCGCGTCGATCGCCACCTTGGTGAGATACGGTGGCGCGAGCTGCAGAGCCGAGAGGCCGATGACGGCGACGAGCGTCCAGCCGATCGCCACCCGGTGCGGACGCATGAAGCCCAGCAGCCGGCGCATCAGGCGCGCGTCGTAGGCCTTGCCGAGCACGTCGTCGTAATCAGACGGGGCTTCGCCCCGAACCCCCGCGGCCTCGCGGTCCGATCTTGGTCCGGGTGGGACTGGCCCCATCAGACGCGTTCCTCCAGCGCCTGCTCGAGCAACTGCTTCCGATATAGCCCGGCGTACATGCCGTCCTGGGTCAGCAGCGCGTCGTGCGTACCGCGCTCGACGACCCGGCCATGGTCGAGCACCAGGATCAGATCCGCGCGGCGCACGGTCGAAATCCGGTGCGAGACGATGACCGACGTGCGCCCGCGCATGACCGCCTGGAGCCGTGTCAGGATCTCGTCCTCGGTGTAGGCATCGACCGCCGACAGCGCGTCGTCCAGCAGGAGAATGCGCGGGTCGGCGATGATCGCGCGCGCCAGCGCCACCCGCTGCTTCTGGCCGCCCGACAGGGTGACTCCCCGCTCGCCGACCACGGTCTCGGCGCCGTCCGGGAAACCGGCCAGGTCCTTGTCGAGCCGGGCGATCGCCATCGCCTCGTCCGCCAGACGCGCGGAGTCCCGACCAGAGTCGCCGTCGACGCCGAACAGCACGTTCTTGGCGATGGTGTCGGAAAAAAGGAACGGCTCCTGCGGCACCATCCCGATCGCTCGCCTCAGTGTTGACACCGGCAGATCGAGGATGTCGACATCGTCGATGAACACCGTGCCGCGCGGTGGGTCGAAGAGCCGTGGCAGCAACGAGAGCAGCGTCGATTTGCCGGACCCGGTCGGTCCCACCAGCGCCAGGGTCTGCCCCGGCTCGACCCGTGCCGACACCCCCTCGAGCACCAGACGCCCGTTGTAGGCGAACGACAGATCGCGAAACTCGATCCGCCCGCGGATCGGATGGGACGGCGTCACCGGGCGGTCTGGCGTCTCCCGCACCGCCGGCTCGGCATCCATCACGTCCAGCATCCGCTTCCAGGAGGCCAACCCCCGCTGGAAGAGGTTGGTGACGAACCCGAACGCGATCATCGGCCAGCTCAGCATCACGAGATAGGCGTTGAAGGCGACGAACTGCCCCACGGTGATCCGCCCCTCGATGACATGCCGGGCGCCCAGCCACAACACCAGCAGACCGGCAAGCCCGAGAATGAACGCCAGAGTCGGATAGAAGAGCGCCTGCAACCGGATGAGCACGGCGTTGCGCTCCAGATACTCCAGGTTCTCGCGGCGGAACCGCTCCGTCTCCACCGCCTCACGGCAATAGGCCCGCACCACACGGACACCGGCAAGCGATTCCTGGACCACCGCGCTCAGGGTCGCCAGCTGGGCCTGGATCCGCTCCGACTGGCGGTAGATCGCGCTGCCGAAGGTCTTGACCGCCACCGAGACGAGCGGCAACGGCAACAACGCGACCAGGGTCAGCACCGGGTCGATCGACAGCATCAACGCGACCGACACGACGAACATCATGGCGGTGCTGGCCATGTACATCATGGCGGGCCCGACCATCATCCGCACCGCGTTCAGGTCGTTGGTGGCGCGGGACATCAGGTCGCCGGTGCGGTGGGCGTGGAAATAGGCCAGTGGTAACCGCTGCACGCGCGCGAAGAACGCGTTCCGCAGGTCGTACTCGAAGTCGCGGGACGCCCCGACGATGATCCGCCGCGCCAAAAAGCGGAAGACCCCGCCAACGACCGCGAGGCCCAGCAGCAGACCCGCGTACAGCCCGAGCGTGCCACGGGTCACGTCGGCAGTCAGATCGTCGATGGCGTAGCGGAGGACCCAGGGCCCGAGCAGCGACAACGTGGTGGTCAGGACGAGACACAGCAACCCGAGCGCGAACTGGCGGCGAAACCGCAGCACATGGGGGACGAGCCGGGCGAACGGGGACATGGGGGGAGGACGGAAAGAAGTCAGAAGTCAGGAGTCAGAAATCAGAACGCTGAAGACAGCACACAGCAGCGAGAATAACAGTTTCGAGGGTGGCAATTCGAGGCTGTCACTCCTATAGGACGGGACTACAAGCGTCGATAAGTCTGGCGTATGGTCCAGCCTGCCTTGTCGCATCCGGGCGAACGGGCCGACGAGTGGCGCGACATATGCTTCTACCAGTCAGGGGGCGACACGCCTCCTCGAAGACCGTGAGACAACGACCATGACCTACACACCGCGCGCCGTCGTCGCCGCCGGCGGTCTGGCCACATTGCTGGCGCTCGCGTCACCGGCAGACGCCCAGGTCTTCCGCCAACCCTCGGACGTGCCAATCGGCGAGAACTACCACGTGGAGATCCTTGGCGGGATGTGGAACCCGACACCCGACATCACGATCTCGAGCGACGCGTTCGGGATCGCCGGCACCGACATCAACTTCACGACCGACCTGGGCATCACGGCGCAGCGGTTCGGCGAGGTACGGGTGCGGCTGCGCCCGGGCCGGAAGCACCGCTTCCGTATCGACTATGTGCCGATCCGCTATTCGGCTCAATCGGTGGTCGAGCGTCGACTGGTCTTTCGCGGCATCGCGTACGACGTCGGCGTGCCGGTCAGTTCGACGATCACGTGGAACGCCTGGCGGTTCGGGTACGAGTACGATATCGTGCATCGCTCCCGCGGGTACTTCGGCATCATCGTCGAGGCGAAGTACACCGAGGTTGAAGCCTCACTCGACGCAGCAGCGTTCGGGCGGGAGTTTATTCGCGCGCGAGCGCCGATTCCAGCGATCGGCGGAGTGCTGCGGGTCTATCCGCTCCGCGTCCTCGGCATCACGGCCGAGGTCACCGGCTTCCGGCTGCCGGAGGGCATCGACGAGAACTTTAGCGGTGAGTACATCGATTTCGATGTCTACGGCTCGCTGAACTTCACCGAGAATATCGGCGCGCAGATCGGCTATCGGTCGCTCGATCTCAGCGGTTCCTTCGAGGAGGACTCGGCGAGTCTCAAGGTCGAAGGGATCTACGTGGCCGCGCTGCTGCGGTTCTAGTACCTAGACGGGGCTGCGCCCCGAACCCCCGCGGCCGCTCGCGGGGCCCCATCGCCCCACTCCGCGCCCGCGGGGCGCGCACGTGCGCGCCCTGGCCGTCTTCGACCACGGGTCACGGGCGGGCATCCCGGTCTAGAAACCAACGGTGGTCGTCTGTCAGCACCCTGCTAGACCCTCACCCGGCAGCGGCCCGCGCGGCGACCGCCTGCAAGCGCCGTCCGGCCTCCTGAATCGTCTCGTCCCGCTTGCAGAACGTGAACCGCACCTGCGTGCGCCCCAGCGCCGGGTCGTGGTAGAAGCTGCTCCCAGGCACCACAGCCACGCCGACCTCGGTGATCAGATAGCGCGAGAACTCGACGTCGTCGGCGAACCCGAACCCGTCGATGTCGGTCATGACATAGTAAGCGCCACGTGGCTTGAAGCAGACGAATCCCAGCGGCTCGAGCAGCGCCAGCAGCATGTCCCGACGCCGCTGGTAGCCAGCTGCGAGCTCCGCGTAGTAGGCGTCCGGCAACGAGAGCGCCACCGCCCCCGCCTCCTGCAGCGGCGCCGCCGCGCCAACGGTCAGAAAGTCGTGCACCTTGCGAATCGCACCGGCCAGCGCCGGCGGCGCGATTGCCCATCCGACCCTCCACCCCGTGACGCTATACGTCTTCGACAGGCTGTTGAGGGTGACCGTCCGGTCGGCCATGCCCTCGATGGCCGCCATCGGCACGTGCCGGCAGCCGTCGTAGATGATGTGCTCGTAGATCTCGTCGGTAATCGCCAGCACGTCCCATCGCTGGCACAGCTCGGCGATCGTCGTCAGCTCCGCGCGGGTGAACACCTTCCCGGTCGGGTTGTTCGGGCTATTGATGATGATGGCGCGGGTCCGGTCGTTGAACGCGGCGGCCAGCGCATCCGGGTCGAAGGTCCAGTCCGGTTCGTGCAGCGTCACGTACCGCGGCACCGCGCCGGACAGGATAGCGTCCGGGCCGTAGTTCTCATAGAACGGCTCGAACACCACGACCTCGTCGCCCGGGTCGAGGGTCGCCAGCATCGTGGACATCATGGCCTCGGTCGCGCCGCAACAGACGGTCACCTGCACTTCCGGGTCCACGGCGACGCCGTATCGCCGGGTAAACTCGCGCGCCACCGCTTCGCGGAGCGGGCGGGCGCCCCAGGTGACGGCGTACTGGTTGATGTCGGCGGCGATCGCGTCGCGGGCCGCCCTTTTCACCGCATCGGGCGCCGCGAAGTCGGGGAACCCCTGCGACAGGTTGACCGCGCCGTGTTGATCTGACAACCGGGTCATCTCCCGGATGACCGATTCGGTGAACTGGGCGGCTTTCTGCGATCCGGCGCGTCTGGACATGGCGTCATTATACGGGCGCACGGATGTCACACGACCCTCTAGCAGCCGTCACGCTGGCATGCAAGTGATTGAAACAACTGGGGTTATACGCTATAACAGTGTTCGGTGTCTTCTGCGCGCCAAGCGAGGCCCCGCTACGCGGGGTCTAGACTCCATGACACACGTTGTTCAACGAGTCCAGTCGGGTGGAGGAATGAACTGATGACGCGTTCGAGCGTGCTCGTTGCCATCATTCTCGTGGGCGTGTTCTCTGTCGCGGCACCGAGTGTCGCTGGACAGCAGACGGCGGCCGGCGAAGACCACCTGCTTCCGCTCACCGCCTTCTCCCCCACGCTCCTCGGCATGTATCGGAAGGTGATGGAGATCGACGGGGAGATCAAGAAGTTCACCGACCAATACGACCTCGACCTGGATCTGGCGCGGGCGGTGGTCATCCACGAGTCCGGCGGCAACGGGAGGGTGGTCTCGATCGACGGCGCCAGCGGCTATTTCCAGATCATGCCCGCCACGTTCCGGTCGCTTCGCGTCGACACGAACATCGAGGCGGGCATCAAGTACCTGTCGCAACAGGTGAAGCGGTTCGGCCGCGAGGACTACGCGCTGGCCGCCTACAACACCGGTCCTGGGCGGGTCACCCGGCGCCGGCCGATGTATCTGGAGACACTGCAGTATGTCGTGCAGATCAGCGACTATCGCAACGTGCTGAAGCTGTACGACACGTCGGTGCGTCATCACGCACTCGACATCCGACTCGAACCGGTGCAAGCAGGCGACGCCTGGTGGTCGATCTCCAGGCGTCTCGGTATCTCGATCCTGCAGCTCCGTCTGCACAACCCGTTTCTCGCGACCCGGGCGTTGCGCGTGGGTCAGCATGTCGCGTACCCCCCGGCCCCGCGTGACGACCTGTTCACCGTCGATGGCGACCACCTGCTCTACCGGGCCCGGCACGGCGACAACTATCTGCGGCTGGCGTTCGTGCTGGAGGTCGATCTGGAGACGCTGCGCGAGGCCAACAACCTCTGGCGCCTGCAGAGCCTGCCCGCCGGGCAGGTCCTCCGCATCCCGCTCGCGTGGACCGGCAAGTACAACGAGCATCAGGTCCAGGCAGGTGAAGACCTGCAGCAGATTGCCGAGACGCTGAAGTCGACCCCGTGGCGGATCATCCGCGACAACGGCCTCTGGGATGAACAGCTGACGGCGGGGATGACGCTGAAGGTCCGACCTGAGGCGCCGAAACCGACCTTCCTGACCTACCGGGTTGCGAGTGGCGATACGTTGGGCCGGATCGCCGCGCGGCACGGCACGAGCGTGCGCGCCCTCCAGTCGGCCAACGGCATGGGCAACACCACCATGATCCGGATCGGCCAGCGTCTCCGGGTCCCGGCTAGCGAAGCTCCTCGCTAGCCGAGCGTTTCTCACAGCCCCGCCTCGCCAGGGGAGCGGGGCACGGCTGAGGACCGAAGGTGCGCTCGGCTGTGGGCGTTAAGCTCTCGGCTTTGGGCGCTCGGCGCCGGCTGCGTCGAACGGCCGCGTCGGCCCGCCATCCTCGGGGATGAGCGACTCGACGTCCCGATGCGCCAGCTGCGCGGTCCGGACCGCCGTCAAGGCCTCGAGACAATGTCCGGCATACCGCGCCAGGACTTCGAGCGACTCGCGCCAGGCCGGCGCGGGACGCCGCTCGGCGTCGTCCCCGTAGACGACGGCCATCACCTGCCCGCCCACCAGCACCGGCACCGCCAGGGCGTGCACGCCGGACGGCAGCGTGGTGAACGCCGGCTCGGCGTCCCCAGGCACCCCGTTCGGACCGGACACGACCGAGCTCGCTTCGCCGGTCACGACCGCCCGACCGACGATGCCTGCCTCGCCACACTCCAGGTCGATCTGGCGGGCCTCGTCGTCCAGCGTCGGCCCGAAGCCGACGAACCGCCACCCGCGCACACGGTCACCCTGCACGGTGAGCACCGCCGCCCGCGGCGCTTCGTTGCCGGCCAGTTCGGCCAGCGTGTCCAGGACGTCGGTCAACCGCGACACCTGGTCGAGCCGCCGCACGCCGTCGAGCAGACGGCCCAGAATCTCGTCGGTCCGCGGCGCGGCCGCGATTGTCCGCTTGGCCTCGTCGCGCACCTCGTCCACGCGCAGCACCAGGGTACGCGCCGCCTCCTGGCGCGCGGCCTCGAGCGCCGCCTCCAGCACCTTCTGCTCCTCAGCCCGCACCCGTGCGCTTTCCTCCTGCAGCGCCGTCTGCCGCTCGCGGTCGGCAACCTGACGGGCATCGTCGAGGGCGGTCGCCCGCTCCGTGGCCGCAGCCGTCAGCAGCTCCCTGACGAACTCGAAAACCTCCTGTTCGGTCTGCTGGCGCATCCGCTGCAGGAGTTGCTCGCCAGACCGCTGCACTTTCTCTTCAAGCTCCATGGCCGTCTCGCATTATGTGTGCCGCCCAGAAACCACGTCAAGGGAGCAGCCCAAGGCGACAGTCCAGCTCCGCCGGCGGGTTGGACACGGCGTGTTGATCCGTTCAGCCATACCAGGTGTCCCGGCCGGCTGATTCGCGCTATAGTAGGTGTATCGGCTGGGGAACAGTCGACGCGTAGCGGCGGGGCGGCGCCACCCGCCAACGGACCATCCAGTGAACCTCAAAGGGGGCGACACGGCTTCGACGGGGATAGGCGAACGCGGGATGCATGCCGAGCACCATCGACTCGTAAATCCGATGGAACACAACATAGCTGCGAATACGCAACTCGCTCTCGCCGCCTAATTAGGCGACGACGTCCCTCCCATCTTCGCCTGCGGGGCGGGAACGGACGTCATTCAGCAGGCTGGCCGCGACCTGCCGCGTCGACGGGTCGTAGCGAGACTTATCGGCGCTTAGCCACCGGTGCTTTTGGTCGCGCTTTCACACCGGGGGTGAAACACCAAGCGCGGACACGCATGTAGAGTCCTGCGGGGACGTATCTTCGGACGCGGGTTCGACTCCCGCCGCCTCCACCATCGCAAAGCAGTCGGACCGGGCTCCGAATCTGGGGAGTCCGGGTCGAATTCCACAATGGCCAGCGCGTCGAGGTTGGACAGCGCCCGGTAATACGGGCGACCGATATCCGGCATCACCGGTTCCATCCTGATCGGTCCGAGCAGCTTCCGCAGCAGCAGCGCCGACCGCTCGGTGCGCCGTTCGAGCACCGTCTGAATCGTCGCGATCCGCTCGACAAGCCACTCTCTCGGCGGAGCCGAGAACACCTCGTGCTCGCTCCGGCGGAGCCCCTCGAGGTCAGCACGGAGGTCGGTCAGCCGCGTCTCTGAGGCCGTCAGCGCCTCCCCGAGAGCCCGACTCCCCCGCCCCACGGCGACGAACTCGATGAAGTTGGCGACCCGCCGCTGCTCGGCGTCACACTCGGCCTCTTTCAGCCGAATCGTCTCCGGCGTGGCGGTCGACGCGCTCGCCACCGCCTCCGCTAGCTTCTGGAAGACGTAGTCCAGATTCTCTGGGTGCGCCAGTCTGTCGCGAACAGCGGCCAGAACGACCCGTTCGACGAGAGTTCTGCGGACCAACAGGTGGTTGTCGCAGGCCCCCTTCTTCGCACCGAGGCACCCGTAGTAGCCGCCGCTCTTGCCGCTGACCTTCGCGATCGTCGACCCGCAGCATGCACAGGCCATCGATCCAGACAGCAGATCCGTCGGATAATGAGCCACCCGGCCGCCCCGCTGCCCTTCGAAGCCTCGTTTGCCCTGGCCCCCGGGCCAGACCTTGCGGACCGCGGCCAGACGGTGCTGGGTTCGCTCCCACAGCTCTTGTGGAACGATTCTGAGCGACTGGTCTTCCGAGATGAACCACTCGGACTCCGGCTTCGGAAACTGGCGCCGCCGACCCGTCTTCGGGTCTCGCCGCGTTTCTGTCCGATTCCAGACCCACCGGCCAATGTATTTCTCGTTCCGTAGCAGTCGATGCACCGTGGCGGGCGACCATCCCTTTTTCGTCCGGCGCCGTCCAGGCACACCATCCGCGTTCAAGTGTTTCACGATCCGGCTCTCGGAGCTCCCGGCAGCAAACTCCTTGAAGACGCGCAGGATCACGGCGGCTTCTCGGGGTTCGATGGTCATCTTGTAGCCTTCCGGCCTCGGTCGACCTTTCTTGTCCATCCGGATTTCGCCAACCGCGACGGATCGGTATCCGTAGGTCGCTTCTCCGACGATGAAGCCGCGCTGCTTCTGGCCGATCTGTCCGCGCAACGTCTTTTTCCGGAGGTCCAGCAACTGCAGCTCGTTGAACACCCCACGCATCTGGATCCCGACCGTGGCGTCCTGGTCGTTCGTGTCCAGGCCATCCGCAACCGACACGACACGAACCCCGTGAAAACGTAGCTCCTCGAGCACCGACAGCAGCAACAACGTGTTCCGAGCCAACCTCGACAGGTCGTCTATCAACAGCACGCGGAACTCGCCGGCTACCGCCGCAGAGCGGAGCGCCGCGAGTCCCGGCCGATCCTCTCTTGCACCCGACGCCGCTTTGTCGGTGTAGATGTGGGCTTGCTCCACGTCGTACTGCCGCTCTTTGGCGAGTTTTCTGCACGACGAAATCTGGTCGTCGATGCTTTCGGGCCGCTGGTTCTCCGACGAATACCGCGCGTAGATCGCCGCCTGCATCGCTACTCCTCCCGCTTACCCGGCTTCGATGCCGACTCCTTCATCAAGCTGATGTATTCCTTGGCCAGCTCCTCTGCGAGGTGGTCCAGGAGCTCGCGCACGACCGGATCGTCCAGACGAAGCTCAGCCGGGGAACTCCTCAGCTTGCTTGAGCTGCTGTCTCGCTTCGCCATTTGCCCGCGTCTTATTATAATAGACATCGTCTATCATTTCACTGAAATTTTTTACGCCGGAGACCTCGGGATTCCCCGCGCCAGACGCGTCACACTGACCTCGATTCGGCCTCCCTCGCTCTCCGTTCCAGGCCCAAACACCGCCTCAGGCGCCCCCTGGCCTGGCTTCTTGCCCGGCTTCAGCCTCCTGCTGACGCGTCCAGTAACCACAGAGCCTTCTGCCACAAGCGCATCCAAATCGATGCCCCCGAAAACCCTAGGCGCACCCCTCTTCGGGTGAAGGGCAAAGAACAGGATGCGCCTATCGGTAATGATGACCCGCAGCTCCGGCGTCCCTGATTCCGCAAGGCTCTCTGGAAGTTTGAAGCCGGGCATCTCCCGAGCCAGAACCTTCTCGAACGCGCCGAGGACGTGCACCACGGCACCGATCGGGGCGACGGGCACCATCAATTCCCGCAGCTTCAGTGCGACGGCGAAGTGAAGCAGATTTCGCCGCGAGAAACGGCGGCTGGAGCCCCTGCCTCTGGCCTCCTCAAAATCCGCCCGAACGACGCCCTTTTCGCACAGGTGGATCAGTCGATGCTGAGGCTGCCCGACGAGACGAGCGACCTCAGAGAGGGTCCAGGAACCGTCAGCGCCCATCGTGATAGATATTATCTATTATTCGCGGCGAAGGTGCCTGGCACTGACGCCGATTCAGCAATTTCGGAGTCCGCGATGGCTGCCACCAAGAGAGCTCGCAAGATGTCCCGCAATTCTCTGGCTGGTCCCCCGCCTAAACCGCGGGTGTCTGTTCGCTCTCGCTGACCGCGCCTCGCGTGACACGGGTTCGAATCCCCAAGGGGACTTGGACGCTTGTGGACCGTGGAAAGACGGGGCTTTTTGCGAGTTGCCTAGCCTGTTGGGGACTCCTCCTGGGCATCCTGCGGTCATCCAGACTCGCTCACCACCGTGGGTATCCGCGCCCGTGCTCCCCAGCGATCCAGCCCCGAGGGAACCTTTTCGTGGTGGTCGATCTGCCGCCCCTCAGCTGGCTCCAGGCTACCTGAGACAGCGGGGAAGGGCAGGAGAGACGGCGCTCAGGTCGTCCAGAGCGAGCAGGTTGCCTGAACAGGTGGACAGGCGGGTGCTCGGGGCGGTGCAGCGGGTG